>CAYGUQ010000109.1:0-10008 GCA_964352995.1 uncultured Rhodobacterales bacterium | reverse complement strand
CCTTCACCTTCGGGTCGGCGGTGATGATCTTGAAGGCCTCGGTCACCTTCTCCTTCGTGGCGCCGCCGCCGACGTCGAGGAAGTTGGCCGGCGAGGAGCCGTAGAGCTGGATGATGTCCATGGTCGCCATGGCGAGGCCGGCGCCGTTGACCATGCAGCCGATCTCGCCGTCGAGCGCGATGTAGTTGAGGTCGTACTTGGAGGCCGCCAGCTCCTTGGGGTCCTCCTCGGTCTCGTCGCGCATCTCCAGCACGGCCTTCTGGCGGTAGAGGCTGTTGCTGTCGAAGTTCATCTTGCAGTCGAGGCACTTGAGGTCGCCCTCGCCGTCCACGATCAGCGGGTTGATCTCCAGCAGCGAGACGTCGCGCGCCATGAACAGGCGGTAGAGCTTCTCGATCAGGTCGACGCACTGGCGGACCTGCTTGCCTTCGAGGCCGAGCGCGAAGGCGACCTTGCGGCCGTGGAAGCCGGAGATGCCGGAGGCGGGGTCGACGCTGAAGGTCAGGATCTTCTCGGGCGTCTCGTGAGCGACGTCCTCGATGTTCATGCCGCCTTCGGTCGAGACGATGAAGGAGACGCGCGAGGCCGCCCGGTCCACCAGCATCGACAGGTAGAGCTCGCGCTGGATGTCGGAGCCGGCCTCGATGTAGACGCGGTTGACCTGCTTGCCGGCCGGGCCGGTCTGGATCGTGACCAGCGTGCGGCCGAGCATCTGTTCGGTGAAGGCGACAGCCTCGTCGACGGACTTCGCGAGCCGCACGCCGCCCTTCTCGCCGGCCTCGGCCTCCTTGAAGGAGCCCTTGCCGCGCCCGCCGGCGTGGATCTGCGCCTTCACGACCCATAGCGGCCCGCCGAGGCTCTCGGCGGCGGCGCGGGCGTCTGCTGCGTCCATCACGGCGACGCCGGCGGAGACGGGCGCGCCGAACTCCTTCAGGAGCGTCTTGGCCTGGTACTCGTGGATGTTCATGGCGGTCGGTCCCCCCGGATAGCGGCTCTCGCGTCACCCTCTCGGGGGCGCGTTACGCCCTTTCGGGTGGTGGGACAACGGGGCGCCGCGCCGCAGCATGGCGCGGCGGGCCGCCGTTCAGCCCACGCGCAGCCACGTCATCATGCCGCCGGCCGCGTGCTCGAGCATGTGGCAGTGGACGAGCCAGTCGCCCGGATTGTCGGCGACGAAGGCGATCTCGGCGGTCTCGCCGCGGGCAAGCAGCGTCACGTCGCGCAGAGGCCCGGGCCGGCCGTCTGGGCCCAGCCGGCGGAAATGCGTCCCGTGCAGGTGCATCGCGTGGGGCCATGCGGTGTCGTTGACGAGCGTCAGGCGCACCGTCTCGCCGAGCGCCGCCTCGATCAGCGGCTCCTCGGGCATGTCGGCGCGGCCGTTGAAGGCCCAGACCTTGCCGGCTGCGGCGAGCTCGCGCGGGCCCATGCTCTCGCCGCCCATCATGGCCGAGCCCATCCGGCCCATCGCCCCGCCCTCCATCCGCACCGTCGCGCGGCGGGCGGCGGCGAGGTCGCCCAGCGGCGGAACCGGGTTCGGCGGCAGCGGGCCGGGATCGGGCCGCCGCGCGCCGCCGGCCGTGACGGCGAGCGCCCCCAGCGCGAAGGCGCCGTCGCGCTCGAAGGAGATCAGCAGCGCCTCCTCGCCGGCCGCGGCCGTCACGTCCACGAGCAGGTCGGCGCGCTGGGCGGGCGCCAGCGTCAGCCGGCCGAGGCGCTCCGGGCGCTCCAGCGGCATGCCGTCGAGGGCGACCACCCACCCCTCCAGCCCCTGGAAGCCGAGGTCGAAGACCCGCGCGTTGGCCGCGTTGAGCAGCCGCAGCCGCAGACGCTCGCCCGCCCGCGCCGAGGCGCGCCACTCCGGTCGGCCGTTCGCCGTGATCCAGTTGCCGATGCGGCCGGCATGCGCCCAGTCGTGCAGGGCGCCGAAGCTCTCCACGATCTGCGCGTCGTCGCCGAGCCGCCAGTCGTCGAGCGCGAGGGTGACGTCGCTGTCGACCTCGGGCGGCTCGGCCTCCTCCACGATCAGGAGCCCGTAGAGGCCCCTTGCGACCTGCTCGTAGCTGCGGGCGTGGCTGTGGAACCAGAACGCGCCGGCGTCTTGCGCCGCGAAGTCGTAGAGGAAATCGCCGCCTGGCGGGACGGCCTCCTGCGTGAGATAGGGCACGCCGTCCATGGCGTTCGGCAAGCGCAGCCCGTGCCAGTGGACGGCGGAGGGCTGCGGCAGGTCGTTGACGAAGCGCCGGGTCACGCGCGCGCCCTGCGCCACGCGGATCTCGGGGCCGGGAACGAGGCCGTCGAAGGCCCACACGGCCGTCTCGGGCATGTCCGACGGCGCCAGCCGCGCCATGGCGGGGGCGGCGCGCAGGTCGGTCGCGTCTCCCGATGCGCGCGAGAGGCCCGGCCGCAGCCCGACGCCGGCCCCGAGGCCCGCCGAACCGGCCAATGCGAGCAGTCGCCTGCGGTCGATCATGCGTGCGCTCCCGAAACCATCGCGCGTGATCGGCGCATGGACGGCGGCGGGATGTCAACCGCCGCCTGCGCCGCGTTCACCGCTTCGCGAGCTTCGCCGCGATGCGCTTGAGGTCCTCCTCGATCGGGTCCCATGCGAACTCGGCCCGGATGATCCCGTGGTCGACGGCGCCGGTCTCGTTGCGGATGCGCTTCTTCACGCTGTCGCTCTCGTCGGCGAGCGCCAGATGGTCGTTGAACGCCTCCATCTCGACGAAGGACCAGTGACGCTTCTCGGAGTGGTCGTAGAACTCCTCCGAGACGAGGATGTGGTCCAGCGTCTCGATCTTGTTGCGGTAGATGTAGGAGAAATAGACGTTCCGGTCGCTGCGGTACTGTTGCAGCGTCTCAACGGAGTAGAGGCCGCGGTCGGAGCGCGAGCCGGCGCGCGAGGACGCCGCGAGACGGTAGCTCGGCTGGGCGGAGATCACCTCGGTGGAGACGGCGTAGGTGGCGTCGTTGAGGTCGCCCATCACCACGGTCGGCGAGAGCGCGGCGTCCTCGGTCTCGCGCATCGCGCCGTCGAGCATCGCCCGCAGCGCCCCGGCCTCGACCATCCGGCGCACATGGGAGACGACGGCGCGCGCGATGCCGCCATGCTCCATCAGAACCGGCAGGGTGCGGTCGGTGGTGATGCGCGCCGGGGCCTTCGACTTCAGGTGCGCCACGTACACGGCGATGTCGGGCGGCTTCGCGCCTGAGCGCACGGGCGGGCGCACGACGGCCTTCAGCACCGGGCGCGAGAAGGCGGCGATGGAGATCGACACGACCTCCTCGGCGTCGCGCTGCTCGCGGAGGTTCTCCAGCCGGTAGCTCTCTGGGAACTCGGCCGTCCATTCCGGCTCGCCGACCAGCCAGCCCTTGCGGACCGCCATGGCGACCTGCGGCTTGCCCGGCCCCAGCGCGTCGCGCGCGGCGAGATCGTAGTCTTCTGCGAGGCCGGCCCTGGCGAACACGTCCCGAAGCGCGGCGACGCTCCAGAGTTCCTGAAAGCCGATCACGTCTGCCTGCAACAGCAGCACGGCCCGCGCCAGCCAGTCGATTCGGGCATCGTAGGCGTCCCCGTCCGGGAAGGCCGGCGCGCCGTAGACCCGACCGTCCGCATCGTGAAGGTTGAGCAGGTTGATGGTGGCGAAGGTGACGTCGCGCTGGTTTGCCATTCTGGCGCCTCCATGCTCACAGGGGGGCTCAGGATAGCCCCGGCGGCGGGCGTTGGCGCGCGCGAAGATGGGTGAACGGCGGGTCTTTCGGTGGTCGGAGACGCGGGCGCCGGCCGCGTTGCGCTGCGGCGAGGTCGCGTTTCCGGGCGGATCGCGCTATGCGGGAGGGCGACGATCCAAATCCGGAGCTTAAGGTTTGACCCAAGCGCCTCTGATCGACCCCGCACAGGCGGCCCGCATCGCCGCAGCCGACGTCTCGGACGCCTTCGCCGCTCTCGGCGCCCATCCCGACGGCGGGGCCTGGGTGGTCCGCGCCCATGTTCCGGGCGCCGAGGCGGTCTCGCTGGCGGCCCGTGACGGCGGGGCGGAGCTCGCGACGCTGGAGCCCGCGGGCGCGCCGGGCCTGTTCGCCGCCCGTCTTGCGGAGCGCCCGGGGCCCTGGCGCCTGCGCGCGCGCCGCGGCGGCGACGTCTGGGAGATTGAAGACCCCTATCAGTTCGGCCCCGTGCTCGGGGCGCAGGACGAGCATTTCATTTCGGAAGGCGCCCACATGCGACTCTGGGAGCGCCTCGGCGCACATCCGACGACCCATGAGGGCGTCGCGGGCGTCGCCTTCGCCGTCTGGGCGCCCAGCGCGCGGCGGGTGTCCGTCGTCGGCGCGTTCAACGACTGGGACGGTCGGCGCCATCTGATGCGCCCGCGCGGGGCCTCCGGCGTCTGGGAGATCTTCGCGCCCGGCGTCGCGGCCGGCGCCCTCTACAAGTACGAGATCATGGCCGCCGACGGCCGCGTCCTGCCGCTGAAGGCCGATCCGGTCGGCTTCGGCTCGGAGCATCCGCCGGCCACCGCCTCCATCGTCCGCGACCTCTCGGGCCGCGACTGGCGCGACGGCGACTGGCTGGGCGCCCGCGCCGCCCGCCAGCGCCGCGACGCGCCGATCTCCATCTACGAGACGCATCTGCCGAGCTGGCGGCGGGCCGAGAACAACCGCCCGCTCAGCTACCACGAGCTCGCCGACCAGCTCGTGCCCTATGTCCGCGACATGGGCTTCACCCATATCGAGGCGCTGCCGGTCAGCGAGTATCCGTTCGACGGCTCCTGGGGCTACCAGCCGGTCGGGCTCTACGCGCCCACGATCCGCCACGGCACGCCCGGCGAGTTCCGCGACTTCGTGGAGGCCTGTCACGCCGCGGGCCTCGGCCTGATCCTCGACTGGGTGCCGGCGCATTTCCCGGTCGACCCGCATGGGCTGGCGATGTTCGACGGACAGGCGCTCTACGAGCACGCCGACCCGCGCGAAGGCTTCCACCCCGATTGGAACACCGCGATCTACAACTACGGCCGGCGCGAGGTCTCGAACTTCCTCATCGCCAACGCGCTCTACTGGCTGAAGGAGCACCATGTCGACGGCCTGCGCGTCGACGCCGTGGCCTCGATGCTCTACCGCGACTACAGCCGCAAGGAGGGCGAGTGGATCCCCAACCGCTACGGCGGGCGGGAGAACCTTGAGGCGGTCGAGTTCATCCGCCGCATGAACCAGACGGTCTATGGCGAGGACGCCAGCGTGATGACCGTGGCGGAAGAGAGCACGGCGTGGCCCGGCGTCTCCAAGCCCGTCGACGCCGGGGGCTTGGGCTTCGGCTACAAGTGGAACATGGGGTGGATGCACGACACCCTCACCTATATCGGCAAGGACCCGATCCACCGCCGCCACCATCACCATCAGATGACCTTCGGGCTGGTCTACGCCTTCAGCGAGAACTTCATCCTGCCGCTCAGCCATGACGAGGTCGTCCACGGCAAGGGTTCGATGTATACTCGGATGCCGGGCGACGAGTGGCAGAAGTTCGCCAACCTGCGCGCCTATTACGGCTTCATGTGGACCCATCCGGGCAAGAAGCTGATGTTCATGGGCCTCGAATGGGGCCAGCGGGCGGAGTGGAACGCCGACGCCGCGCTCGACTGGGCGGCGCTCGACAACCCGCTCCACAAGGGCGTCCAGACGCTGATCCGCGACCTCAACAGGCTCTACCGGGAGACGCCAGCGCTGCACGCGAAGGACTGCGAGAGCGACGGCTTCCAGTGGGTCGAGGCCGATGCGGCCGACCAGTCGCTCTACGCCTGGGCGCGGTTCGGCGCCGCCGGCGACGCGCCCGTGCTGATCGCGGCGAACTTCACCCCGGTCCCGCGGGAGGGGGTGCGCATCGGCGTTCCGGCGCCGGGCCGCTGGCGCGAGGTGCTCAACACCGACGCGCCGGCCTATGGCGGCTCGGGCTTCAGGCCGAACGGCGCGCGCGAGAGCGAGGCCGTCGCGGCGCAGGGTCGGGAGCATTCGGTGACGCTCGACCTGCCGCCGCTGGGGCTGGCGGCGTTCGTGCTGGAGACGTGACGGCGAAGGGCGCGGCGACCTGAGCGCTTGGTCGCCGCGCACGCTCTTGCCCCGATGAGACGGTCGTTTCCCTCCGTGGGGCCTCGCGGGCTGGCGCCGGTGTGGCGTCTGCGCCGGGATCGGCTGTCCTAGTAGGCTTTGTCGCGCAAAGGCGGCCCTTCGAGCGATTCGCGTCGGGATCGATGAGCGGACGCTGGAGAGCCTTGCGATCGAGGGCGCGCTTGCGCGCGCAGCGGCATCGGCGACGCGCCCATGCCGCCGGATCACCTCAGCTAGATGGCCCTACGCCGCGAGGTGGCGAGCGTCTCCGCCGACCGGGCTTACGACGCACGCAGGCGCCGCGACGCCATCGCCGCCGCGTTCGGCGGGCGGCCCGTCCACTGGGAGGCCGCTGTTCCGCCTGACTCCCGCCCCGCCGCAGCGCCCGGCGATGAAATGAGACCGCCTCGGGCGCAGCGGCGCGCAACGACGCTCTGCAGGCGTCGCGCCGCCTGGGCCGCTCAATCTGGCGACGCCGGAGCGGCCGCCGCAGCCGCGCCGAGACGGAGACGCACTGCCTGTAGCGGCGCGTTCAGCGCCTCATGGCGCGGGACGTCGACCGGCAGGCCGCGGAGACCCAAGTCAGCGCGACTGTCCTGAACCCCTTCACCGTC
Organism: uncultured Rhodobacterales bacterium; assembly: GCA_964352995.1. Classification (GTDB taxonomy): domain Bacteria; phylum Pseudomonadota; class Alphaproteobacteria; order Rhodobacterales; family Rhodobacteraceae; genus Rubrimonas. The sequence continues at coordinate 3,298 of CAYGUQ010000109.1, read as the reverse complement.
CTCCGCCCCCCTTGCCGCGACCGGCCGGAACCGGGAGCAGCGCGCGGCGGCGGCGGGCAGTCAGGTCCTGCGCGAGCGGCGCGGGATTGTGGATCCCCAGTCGCAGTCGCCTGCCGGCATTCCGCAGCGCGTTCGAACGACTGTCTCGTTGACACGGCGACTGGACCAATTTACTAACTAACGTATGGTTAATAAAATACGAGACGCATCGTCCCCCGCCAGCCTGCGCCGGACCCACCGCGCGCTGGTGCTGTCCCGCATCCAGATCGAACCCGGCGTCGCGCGAAGCGAACTCGCCCAGGCTCTGGGCTTCTCCGACATGGCGGCGACCCGCATCATCCGCGAGCTGCTCGCGGCCGGGCTGATCTCGGAGATGGAGACCGTCCCCGACGACGCATCGCCGCCCCGGAAGCGGCTGGGGCGACCGAAGATCGGGTTGCGGATCGTCGGTTCGGGGCTGTTCGGCGCCGGGATCACCGTTTCGGCCTACTACTCCGAGGTGTCGCTCTGCGATGCGAACGGCGCCATGGTCGCCCGGGAACGTCTCGCCTATCTCGGCGGCGAGGATCTGGCGGCGACGGCGCGGCGCTACGGCGACGCGCTCGCACGGCTGATCGACCGTTCGGACGTCGATCCGGCGCGCATCGTGGGGGTCGGCGTGGCCCTGGCGGCCCGCACGTCGCCCGATGGCCGGCAGATCGTGAAGTCCGACTATTTCGGCTGGGGGGCCGACGACGGTCTCTTCCGCCGCGAGGTCGAGCGGCTCACCGGCCTGCCCACGCAGATCGAGAACATCGCGAACGCCCTCGCCATCGCGGAGATGGATTTCGGCGTCGCCCGCGGCGTGTCGGACTTCGCGCTCATCCATGCCGCGACGCTCATCGGCGCCGCCTCGATGTCGGGCGGGCGGCTGGTGCGGGGCCGGGACGGCGTCTCGGGGATGATCGGACATTGCCGCGCGCAGCCGTCGGGACTGCGCTGCGTGTGCGGGCGATCGGACTGTCTGAACCTGTCGAGCACCGGCTTCGGCTTGCTGTCGCGCCTCGGACAGATCGCAGACACGGCGTTCGACCGCACCCGTCTGGAAGACTACGCGGCCCGATTGCTGGAGGCGGTCGAGGATGATCGCACGACGCCGCTCATCGCCGAGATGGGGGCCAACCTCGCGTCGACGCTCGACACCCTGTGCAAGCTTCTGGGGCCGGAGATGGTGATCCTGAGCGGCTATCTCGGCGGCAACGCGCACTACATCGACGGTCTCAGGGCTGCGATACCGGCCGAGCAGGGCCGCACGATGATGGATCCGGTCCCCATCGTGCAGGGCGCGATCCCGCCGACGCAGGCCGCCGCGCTCCTGGCGCTCAAGATATTCGGCTATTCCCCGAAACTGGACTTCGACCGCTTCGCGCGCGAGCACGCCGCCATCGGCCTGAGCCATGGCGGCTAGTCCAGACGACGCCATAGCGGTTCCCGCGCTCCATCCGCTCTGCAAGGCGCTGGTCGCGGCGCTGGCGGCGACCCTCGTCGGCGTCACGCTGTACTCGGCGTTCTTCGGGGTGTTCCCCGGCGGCATCCAGCGCAGCGCGCACCTGTTGCTGATCCTGCTGATCGTCTTCGTGATCGGCTTCGGCAAGGCGCTCGGCGACCGGCCCCGCGGCGCCTCCGGTCTGCTGCGCGCCGGATGGAGCCTCGCGGCGATTGGGGCGGCCGTGGCGGCCACGGGCCATCACATCGTGAATTTCGACGCCATCAACGGGCGTTTCGGCGCAATCACCCAGACCGAGATCTGGCTCGGGGCCGCGCTGGTCGTGGTGATCTTCGACGCCTGCCGCCGCACCATCGGCTGGGCCATCGTCCTGCTGGCGGCGGCGTTTCTCGCCTATGCGCTGCTTGGCGGCCATCTGCCCGGGCCGCTGGGGCACCGGGGCTATTCGCTGCAGCGGGTCGCCTCGCAGATCTACCTCGGCGGCGGCGGCGTCTTCGGCACGCCGCTCGGCGTCAGCGCCACCTTCGTCACCGCGGTGGTGGTGCTCGGCGCGCTGCTGGAGAAGACCGGCGGCGGGCAGGTGATGATGGACTTCGCCATCGCCCTGACGGGCCGGATGCGCGGCGGTCCCGCGAAGGCGGCCGTCGTGGGGTCGAGCCTGATGGGCACCATCTCCGGCACCGCGGTCGCCAACGTGCTGACCACGGGGCCGATCTCGATCCCGCTGATGCGGCGCAGCGGCTACAGCCGCGAGGCGGCGGGCGCCATCGAGGCGGTCGCCTCGACCGGCGGGCAGCTGATGCCGCCGGTGATGGGAGCGGCCGCCTTCATCATGGCCGACTTCACCAGCGCCTCGTACCTGACCATCGCCAAGGCGGCCTTCCTGCCTGCGGTCATCTTCTATGCCGTGCTGTTCGCCATGGTGCACTTCGAGGCCGTGCGCCGCCGCATCGCGCCCCTCCGAGACCTTGGCGCGGCCACGGACTGGCGCGGCATCGGGCGGGCCTCCTACCTGCTGCTGCCGCTGCCGGTGTTCGTGACGATGCTGCTGGGCGGCTACTCGATCATGCTGGCGGCGTTCTGGGCCATCGTGGCCTCGGTGCTCGTGAGCTACGCCGCGCGCGCCTCGGCGATGACGCCGCGGCGGCTGGCGGAGGTGTGCGTCGCCGCGGCCTCGGCGGTCGTGCCGGTGGCGCTGGCCTGCGCGGCGGCGGGAATGATCATCGGGGTGATCTCGCTGACCGGCGTGGGGCTGAAGTTCTCGACGCTGGTGATGGCGCTGTCGGGCGGCATGCTGCCGGCGGCGCTGGTGCTGACGATGCTGACCTGCCTCGTGCTGGGCATGGGGCTGCCGACCGCGGCGGCCTACATTCTGGTCGCGACGCTGGTGGCGCCCGCGCTGGTCGAGATGGGCGTGGGGCTGATCGCGGCGCATCTGTTCGTGCTCTACTCGGCGATGCTGTCGTCGATCACGCCGCCGGTGGCGCTTGCGGCCTATGCGGCGGCCTCCATCGCGGGCGCCAATCCGCTGAAGATCGCGCTGGTGGCCTGCCAGTTCGGGGTTGCGGCGTTCGGGGTGCCGTACTTCTTCGTGTACGACCCGGCGATCCTGCAGATCGACGCCGCCCCCGCGCAGGTCGCGCTGGCCTTCGTCACCGCCGTCGCGGGCGGCGTCTGCGTCAGCGCGGCCATCATCGGCCACATGTTCGGGCGCCTGCGCCTCGTCGCGCGGCTGGCGCTGGGGGGCTGCGCGCTGCTGTTCATCAGCTCCGGCTGGCAGAGCGACCTTCTCGCGACCGTGGGCCTCGCCGC
>CAYGUQ010000108.1:0-10076 GCA_964352995.1 uncultured Rhodobacterales bacterium | reverse complement strand
CTCCTCAGGAGTTCCCACCTGCGTCACCCGTCCGCCCTCCAGCACGGCGATGCGGTCGCCGAGCGCCATCGCCTCGCGATAGTCCTGCGTGACGTATATCGTCGTGGCCTTCTCGCGGGCGAGCAGCCGCGGCAGCTCCAGCCGCATCTCGAAACGCAGCTTGGCGTCGACGTTGCGCAGCGGGTCGTCGAGCAGCAGCGTCCGCGGCTGGCCGGCGAGCGCGCGGGCGAGCGCCGTTCGCTGCTTCTGGCCGTTCGAGAGCGCCTTGGGCGCCTGGCCGAGCACATGGCCGATCTTGAGCATGGTCGCGAGCTTCTCCACGCCCGCCTTCAGCGCCGCGCCCGACTGGCGCCGCGCCGTCAGCGGGCTCGCGATGTTGTCGAAGGCCGACATGTGGGGAAACAGCGCGAAGTTCTGGAACGCCATGCCGACGCCGCGCTCCTCGGGCGGAACGTCGCCCATGTCGCGGCCGCCGATGCGGACGGCGCCTGCCTCGGCCTCGACCAGCCCCGCGATCACCCGCAGCAGCACCGTCTTGCCGGCGCCGGAGGGACCGAAGAGCGCCAGCGTCTCGCCCTCCGCCACGCTCAGCGACACCGCGTCGAGCGCCACGTCGGTCTTGAAGCGCTTGGTGACGCCGTCGACTTCGAGGCCCGGAGGCTTTCGTTCGCTCATCGCGATCATCCTTTCACCGCGCCGAGCGACAGGCCCTCGACAAGGTAGCGCTGCGCATAGAGCGCCAGCGCCAGCGTCGGCGCGATCGACAGCACGATCCCCGCCGCGATCTGGCCGTACTGGATGCCGGAGGCCGTCACGAAGGCCAGCGCGCCCACCGTCACCGGCTGCTTGTCCGCCGAGGCCAGCACCAGCGCGAAGACGAAGTTGTTCCACGCGAAGATGAAGGCCAGCAGCCCGGCCGCCGCGATGCCCGGCCCCGCCAGCGGCAGCGCGATGCGCCGGAAGGTCGAGAACCACGAGTGGCCGGCAAGCCGGTAGGCGTGCTCGACGTCGGCGCTGATGTCCTCGAAGTAGCCGCGCACGATCCACAGGATCAGCGGCAGGCAGATCAGCTGGTAGACCCAGATCAGCCCGATATAGGTGTTGGCGAGCCCGATGTCCTGGAAGTAGAGCGCCAGCGGCAGCAGCACGAGCAGCGGCGGCGCGAAGCGGAAGCTGAGCAGCGTGAAGGCGATGTCCTCGCTGCCGCGGAACTTGTGGCGCGCGAAGGCGTAGGCCGCCGGCACGCCCAGCACCAGCGACAGCGCGACCGAGCACACCGACAGGATCACCGAGTTCATCAGGTTGCGCATGAACTGGATTTCGAGAACGCCGGCGCTGCTGACCAGCTTGCCGGTGATCAGCGCCTGATAGTTCTCCAGCGTCGGCGTGAAGATCACCGAGGGCGGCATGCGCAGGATGGTCTCGTTGGTCTGGAAGCTCATCAGCACGATCCACAGGATCGGGAACATGAAGAAGATCACCACCAGCGTCAGGGCGAGGCCCTTCAGCCAGCGCGTCATCGGGGATGCGTGGTCCATGCTCGCCTCCCTCACGCGTCGCCGCGCGCGCGTTCGCGCAGCCGCAGCCAGTTCTTGATGAAGATCGACGACAGGAAATAGGTGATGGCCCAGAGGATCATCAGCAGCGCCGCGGACCGGCCCACATTCGTCGACTGGAAGAAGTTCAGGTAGGCCTCGACCTGGAACACCGTCAGCGTGTCGCCGGGCCCGCCCTGGGTCATCGCATAGATGATGTCGAACTGCTGGATGCTCTCCAGCAGGCGGAAGAGCGCCGCCGTGAGGATGTAGGGCGTCAGCATCGGCAGGGTGATGCGCCAGAAGACGAAGAGCGGCGGCACGCCGTCGAGCGCCGCGGCCTCGAACGGCTGCTTGGGAAGCGAGCGCAGGCCCGCGAGCAGCAGGATCATGATGAAGGGCGTGTAGACCCAGATGTCGACGATCACCACCGTCAGCATCGCCGTGGAGGGGTCGGAAGCCCACTTGAACTCCTCCAGCCCGATCAGCGACGCGCCGTAGCTCAGCACGCCGAAGTTCGGGTTGGTCATCAGCTTCCACATCAGCGCCGCCAGCGCCGGCGCCGTCATCAGCGGCAGCAGCAGCATCACCGAGATGGCGTTGTTGAGGCGGTTGCTCTCGCGCAGCAGCATGGCGATGCCCAAGCCCAGCAGCAGCTCCAGCACTACCGTCAGGCCGGCGTAGGTCAGCGAGACCTGCAGCGTGTTCCAGAAGGCGGGGTCGCTGAGGAAGTTGAGGTAGTTCTCGCCCCAGTTCATCTGGCGCGACCAGGGCTGGCTGAGACGATAGCGCTGCAGCGAGTAGAAGACCGCCGTGCCGAACGGGATCAGGATGCCGATGCAGACGAGCAGCGCCGGCAGGCTGAGCAGGTAGGGCAGCCATCGCGCGCCCACCCGGAAGCGGCGGCGCGGCGCGAAGGTCTGCAGATCTGGGTCGGCGGCGGTCATGGCCTCTCCGGCGCCGCGGCGCGGCGGCTGGCAGGGGGTGTCTGGACCGCCGCCCGCCCCGCGGGAGATGCGGGCGGGCGGCGGGGGAGAAGCGGCGCGGCGTCAGCCGAGCCCGGCTTCCTTCAGCTGGCGGTCGACGCTGGAGGCGAGCTGGTCGAGCCCCTCGTCCACCGGCACCTGGCTCGCCACCATCTGCTGCAGCGTCGCCGCCCACTCGGTCGTGAGGTCGAAGAACAGCGGCTGGGCGGTGAAGTAGATCGTCGCGCCCGGCGCCGAGGCGTCATGCTGCGCGACGTAGCCGGGATAGCTGGCCTCGAGGCGGTCGCGGAACGACTGGTTGGACCAGACCGACTTCCGCACCGGGTTCACGAAGTCCATCTTCGTGGCGCCGAACGTGCCGTGCTCGACGCCGCTCGCCCACTGCATGAAGTACCACGCCGCGTCCTTCTTCGTGGAGAAGGACGACATCGCCAGCGACCAGATCCACACGTTCGGCGTGGGCGCGCTGGCGGCGGGGTTCGGCGTGAAGGCGGCGAAGCCCAGGTTGCCGGCCTCAGCGTTGTCGCCGCCGTTCATGAAGTAGCCGAGGATGTCGGCGTCGTAGATCATCGCCGACGCGCCGGCGCCGAGGTCGGTGCCGACCTGATACCAGGTGTAGGTGGACCAGTCGCGCGGCCCGCTGTCCTGGATCATCTTCACCCACTGGGCGTGGAAGGCCTTCGACTCGGCGGTGTTCATCGCGGCGGAGAGCTTGCCGTCGTCGCCGACATGCAGGTCCTTCTGGCCGAAGTTGGCGTAGGCGGAGAGGAAGCCGGGGTGGATCGTAGCCCAGCTCCGCGAGCCGCGCACGCCCACGCCGTAGGCGTTGGGGATGTCGCGGCCGAGCTTGGCGGCGGTCTCCATCAGTCCTTCCATGTTCTCGGGAGGCGTGACGCCGGCCTGATCGAACATGCGGCGGTTGTAGGTGAGGCTGTTGAGCTCATAGCCCCACGGAATGCACCACTGCTTCGCGTCCGCGGTGCCGAGCGCGGAGCCGGGCACGCCGTTCCACGCCGTCGAGGCGCGCAGGCCGGGCAGGACGTCGTCCCACGCGTAGCCGGGGGCGGTCTTGGAGGCGTCCTGGATGTACTCGTTGAGGTCGACCGTCCAGCCGGCGGGGCCGTAGGTCCACGTCATGTAGGCGCCGGTCATGAAGGCGTCGTACTCGGTCGAGCCGGAGGCGAGCGCCGCCGTCACCTTGTCGAAGTAGACGTCCTCGGGGAACACGTCGTAGCTGACGTCGATGCCGGTCATCGCCTTGAAGGTCTCGATGTTGGCGATCATCGCGTCGGCGTAGGGGTGCTTGTTCAGCAGCAGCTTGACGCCCGTGCCGCTGTGCTTCTTCCAGTCGAAGTCGGCGGCCAGCGCGCGGCTCTGGGCCATGTTGACCAGCGCGCCCGCCGCGGAGGCGCTGACGCCCGTCGCCGCGAGGCCGCGCAGCAGCCCGCGGCGGCTGAGATCGCCGCGGATGAAGGCGTCGATGAGGCCCTTTTCCTTCTCGTACACGTCGTTTCCTCCGTCTGTTATGGTTTCTGGTCGCCGTCTTCATCCGCGGGGGCGGCGCCCTCCGCGATCGCGATGAGGCGACGCGCGGTCGCCTCGTCGGTGATGAGCCCCGTGAACACGCCGCTTTTCAGCGCGGCCGAGAGCGCAGGGGCCTTGGTCTCGCCGCCGGCGATGGCGTGCGCCTCGCGGCCATTCAGCGAGAAGAGTTCCGCCGCGATGACCCGCCCGTCATAGGGCGTGGACATCAGGCGGCCCTCCGCGTCGAGGAACTGGCCGAGGATCTCGGCGCGCGCGCCCTGCGCCCGCAGGTCGCGCAGCGAGTTCTCCGGGTCGAAGACGTCGGCGCGGGCGATGCTGCCGGCCATGTCGACCGCGCCGATGCCGATGAGGCACACCGACGCCTCGGCCCACATCCGGCTCACCTCGCCGACGCCGGGTTGCGCGAGCAGGATGTCGCGGTCGGCGGCGCTGTTGGCGAAGAGCGGCGCGGGCATCAGGAACGCCTCCGCGCCGGTGCGCTCCGCCAGCCGGAAAATCACGTCGTAGGGGTTGGCCGCGAAGCGCCGCGTCAGACCGCCGAGCAGCGAGACGAAGCGCGCCTCCCGCGCCTCGCGCCGCGGCAGCATCGCGACCGCCGCGGCCATGGTGGAGCCGTGGCCGACGCCGATCACGCGATGCTCGCCGCCCTCGATCAGCCCCATCAGCAGGAGCGTCGCGAAGGGCAGGGCGGCCCCGGCGACGCCCAGCGCCTTGAGCGGGATGGCCCCGCCCTCGCCGAGGTCCGGCGTCACGACGCAGCTGCGCAGGGCGAAAAGCTCCGTCAACCGATGCTCCAGCGCGATGCAGCCCGCGACCTCGGCGTCGACGAAGACGCGCACGAGCCCGTCGCGGGCGGCGCGGGCGATCATGCGGTGGGCGCGGGTAACTGGAATGCCGAAGCGCTTGGCGACGGCGCTCTGGGTCATGCCGCCGACGTGATGCAGCCACGCGGCGCGCGCGGACATCTCGTCCTCGTCGATGGCCTCCAGACGTGTGACGCCGTCAGCAGTCACGTCGATCGTCCCTCCCCAGGGCGCGGCAGGTCGTGGCCTGCATTTTTTTTCTGATTTGAATGTTTTTTCACATTGCGCGCAATGTCAAGCAGGGAGTTGACGCAAGGGCCGCATTCGGCGCCCCTTGCGCCCCTCGCCGCCGCCCGCGCCGCGCACGCCCTGACGGCGCCGGAGCCCAACGGAGAAGTTCGATGAGCGACCAAGCCGTCGCGCGACCGCGCCTCGACGCCGCAGGGGCCTGCGCCCGCTACGAGGCGATTCGCCCCCGCCTGCCGCAGGCGCGCTTTCCCGCCGCCGCCGTCGAGGCGGCCGATCTCGGCGAGATCGCCGGGGAGATCGACGTCTTCGTGCTCGACGGCTTCGGCGTGCTCAATGTCGGCGAGGCCCCCGTCCCCGGCGCGCCGGAGCGGATGGCGGCGCTGCGGGCGATGGGCAGGCGCCTCGTCGTGCTGACCAACAGCGCCACCCAGCCCAGCCGCGAGACGGCCCGGAAATACGAGAAGCTCGGGATGCGCTTCGCGGCGGAGGAGATCGTCTCCAGCCGCGACGCGATGGCCGCGGCGATGGCCCGGCGCTCCGATCGGCTCGACTGGGGCGTGGCGGCGACGGCGGCCTCGGAGCTCGACGAGATCGGGCCGGGCTGCTTCGCGCTCGGCGACGACGCGGCGGACTACGACCGCGCCACCGGCTTCGCGCTGCTCAGCTCGAACGACTGGACGCCCTCGCGGCAGGCGCTGCTGGTCGCGGCGCTGAAGGCGCGGCCGCGCCCGGTGCTCGTCGGCAACCCGGACCTCGTCGCCCCGCGCGAGGACGGGCTGTCGCTGGAGCCGGGCTTCTACGCCCATGCGCTGTGGGACGAGACCGGCGTCGCGCCGGAGTTCCACGGCAAGCCCTATCCCGACGCCTTCGCCATGGTCGCCGCGCGCCTTCCCGCCGGGATCGACCCGAAGCGCGTCGCCATGGTCGGGGACACGCTGCACACCGACATTCTCGGCGGCGCCGCGCGGGGCTGGCGCACCGTGCTGGTGCGCGCCCACGGCCTGCTGCGCGACCTCGACCACCACGCGCTGATCGGCGAGACAGGGATCGTCCCCGACTTCATCGTCGAGACCACCTGAGGCGCGGGGCGCGCGCCGCCGCAGCCGTCGTCTGGGGCATCGCGCGAACGTGACCGGACCGCCGGCTTGACCTTCCCGCCGGTGGAACGCCGACCTTGGCCCCAAACGAGGCGCCGCATCCGGCGGCGCGGCATGGGGAGTTCGGGCATGAGCAAGCGACGGGCGGCGATGGCGGCGGCGCTGTGGTTTCTGGGTGCGGGCGCGCCATACGCGGAGGGGCACCCGCTGATGCATGCGGTCGCCCATGTCGGAGCGCACGGGGCGCCGCAAGACGCCGGACACGGCTCTCACGCCGCCGCGGCGCCGGGGGCGGCCGCGGGAGGCGGCGACGAGCCGGCGGCGGCGCGCGCCTTCCGCGAGGCCAACGACCGGATGCACCGCGACATGGCGCTCGCGCTGACGGGCGACGCCGACGTGGACTTCATGCGCGGCATGATCCCGCATCATCAGGGCGCGATCGACATGGCGCGCATCGTGCTCGAACACGGCGAAGACGCCGAGACCCGAGCCCTCGCAGCCGAAATCATCGCGACGCAGACGCGCGAGATCGAAGCCATTTACGCCTGGCTCGCAGTCAGGGGGCTCTGAAGCCGCGCGCGGCCCCGTGGGGCCGGCACGGCGCGGGAGGAGCGAGGCCGCCGCTTGACCGGCGCGGGCCTGGCGGGCTTCATCGCAGGCTCCCGCCCTCCCCCGGAGTCCGATCGATGAAAGACGCCGCCTCCTCCCCGATGAACGGCGCCGAGGCGCTCGTGCGCACGCTCCACGGCGCCGGCGTGGACGTCTGCTTCGCGAACCCCGGCACCTCGGAGATGCAGTTCGTCGACGCGCTCGACCGCACCGGGCTGATGCGCTGCTGCCTGTGCCTGTTCGAGGGGGTGGCGACCGGCGCGGCCGACGGCTTCGCGCGCATGGCGGGACTGCCGGCGCTGACGCTGCTGCATCTTGCGCCCGGCCTCGCCAACGGCGCGGCCAACCTCCACAACGCGCGCAAGGCGCGCACGCCGATGCTGACGCTTGTGGGCGACCACGCCGTGCGCCACCTCGTCCACGACGCGCCCTTGACCGCGGACGTCGCCGGCGCCGCGCGGCCCTTCGCGGACTGGACGCGCACGGCGACCGACCCCGCGACGCTCGGGGCGGACGCCGCCGCGGCGCTGGCGGCGAGCCTGTCGCGCGGCGGGCAGGGCGCGGCGCTGGTCTCGCCGGCCGACATCGGCTGGAACCCCGGCGGGGTGGTCGCGGCAGCGGTCGCGCCGGCGCCCCGCGACGCGATGGAGCCCGGCGCGCTGGAGGCCGCCGCCGCCGCCCTGCGCCGGCCCGGCGCGCTGCTCTACGTCGGCGGCGCGACGCTGGAGGACCCGGGCTCGCTGGCGCTGGCGGCGGGGATCGCCGCAGCCTGCGGCGCGAGGCTCATGGCGCCCACCTCCAACCGCCGCATCGAGCACGGCGCCGGACGGGCGCAGGTCTCGCGCACGCCCTATCCGGTCGACATGGCGCTGGAGGCCTTCGCGCCCTTCGACCGCGCCGTGCTGGTCGAGGCCGCCCCGCCGGTCGCGTTCTTCGCCTATCCCGACAAGCCGAGCCTCCTGCTGCGGCCCGACTGCGCCGTGACGGCGCTCGCAGGCCCGCGCGGCGACGGGCGGGAGGCGCTGCGCGCGCTGGCCGAGGCGCTGGCGGCCGGGCCCGCCGCGCCGCCAGACGCGCCGCGCCCCGTCGCGCCGCAGGCCGGCCCCATCACCGCGGCCAGCCTCGCCGCCGCCGTCGCCGCCGCGCTGCCCGAGGACGCGATCGTCGTCGACGAGAGCATCACCGCCGGGCGCGACGTCTACGCCGCCTGCGCCGGGGCGCCGCCGATGAGCTGGCTCGCGATCACCGGCGGCGCCATCGGCATCGGCCTGCCGCTGGCGCTCGGCGCGGCGCTCGGCGGCGGCGGGCGGCCGGTGGTGGCGCTGCAGGCGGACGGATCGGCTATGTACACGCTCCAGGCGCTCTGGAGCCACGCGCGCGAGAACGCGAACGTCACGACCGTGATCCTCGCCAACCGCGGCTACGAGATCCTGAAGCAGGAGCTGCTGCGCGTCGGCGCCAACCCCGGCCGCAGCGCGCTCGACCTGCTGGAGATGGCGCGCCCGTCGGTGGATTTCGTCTCGCTCGCCCGCGGCATGGGCGTCGACGGGGTCCGGGTCGACTGCGCCCGCGCGCTGGCGGACGCGATCGCCGACGCGGCGGCGCGGCCGGGCCCGTTCGTCATCGAGGCGTGCGTGGCCTGAGCGCCGCGCCGCCGGCCGGCCCGGCGCCGCTTGCGCCGGACGCGCCGCGGCGCCACACCCGAGCGGCAAACGAGGAAGGCCCATGCGCACCGTCATCGTCATTCCCGCGCGCCACAAGAGCGTGCGCTATCCGGGCAAGCCGCTGGTGGAGCTGCGCGGCGCCGGCGGCGCGGCCAAGTCGCTGATCCGGCGGAGCTGGGACGCCGCCTGCGAGGTTCCCGGCGTCGCCGAGGTCATCGTCTCGACCGACGACGCCCGCATCGCCGACCACGCGCGCGGCTTCGGCGCCAGGGTGTCGATGACCGACGCCTGCCGCCGCAACGGCACCGAGCGCTGCGCCGAGACGCTCGGCCAGCTCGACCCCGCGCCCGACCTCGTGGTGAACCTGCAGGGCGACGCGCCGCTGACCCCGCCGCATTTCGTCTCGGCGCTGATCGAGGCCATGGCGGGCGACCCGTCGATGCCGGTGGCGACCCCGGTGCTGCGCTGCGACGCCGAGACCCTGTCGCATTTCCGCGCCGACCGGCGCGAGGGCCGCGTCGGCGGCACGACGGCGGTTTTCGACGCGCGCGGCCGGGCGCTGTACTTCTCCAAGGAGGTGCTGCCCTTCTCCGACGCGGTGGACCCGGACGCCGGTCCGATACCGGTGTTCCACCATGTCGGCCTCTACGCCTACCGCCCCGACGCGCTCGCGGCCTACGCCGCATGGCCGCAGGCGCCGCTGGAGGCGCTTGAGGGGCTGGAGCAGCTCCGCTTCCTGGAGAACGGCGTCGCCGTCGCCTGCGTCGAAGTCTCCGCGCCGGGCCGCGTGTTCTGGGAGCTGAACAACCCCGTCGACGTTCCCCGCATCGAGGCCGCCCTCGCCGCGATGGGCGCGCCCTGATCCATCCGCCGAAAGGTTCCGCCCATGGGCATCAACGACGAGAGCGACGCGGAGGCCACGCTGCAGATCGGCCCCACCACGCTCGGCATGGTCAGGCTCTACGTCGAGCGGGGCCATGAAGGCTGGCCGATGGACTTCACGCCCGAAGAGGCAGAGGCCATCGCCGAGGAGCTGACCGCCGCAGCCGCCGCCGCGCGCCAGACCGGCGACGGCGCGAAGGGCGGCAAGCGCCGCTGAGGCTCAGGCGGAAGGCGGCGCGCCGGGGTCCTCGAAACGGCGCAGCCTCAGCGCCGCCGCCCGGCCGATGCGCAGGGTGAGCGCGCGGCGACGGGCCGGCGCCAGCGGCCGCGGCTTGGGCGCGCGCAGCGGCTCCGCGCCCCAGTCGTCGGCGACCAGCACGCCCTCCTCCTCCGGCAGCGCCTCCATCGGAAAGTCCGGCCCGACCGCGAACCAGAACGCGTCGCACCAGGGCAGGTAGGCGCGCCATTTGAGATCGGCGCGGAAATCGGCGAGCGAGGATTTGCACTCGATCACCGAGACCGTCCCGTCCGACCCCAGCGCGGCGACGTCGACGCGCTGGGGCGGCGCCGGCGAGAATTCCGTGAGCGGGGCCGCGCCGCCGTCGCTCAGCCAGCGGCAGACGCCGCGGGCGATGCGGGCGCCGGGCGTCTCCGCGAAGACGGCCACGCCGTCAGCCGGCCCGGCGCGGGCGGGCCGCGCCGGGCC
>CAYGUQ010000107.1:5691-10156 GCA_964352995.1 uncultured Rhodobacterales bacterium | reverse complement strand
GGGCAGCAGACCGGCGTAGCGCCCCGTCGCCACGAGCGTCGCCACCGCCTCAAGCCCCGAAGCGTTCGCCTGGCGACCCAACCGCAGCCGCTGGGCGACTGCCGCGATACGCGACCGCTCCGCGGCGCGGACCACCGCGCCGTAGCCGAGACGCGTGAGCTCGCTCAGCCGCGGGGCGTCGCCGTCAGCTGGTCTGGCGACGTAAAGGCGGAACTCCTCGCGAAACAGCAGCGTCGCGTTCAGCCGCGCGTCCGGCGGGTCGGCGCCGCATATCGCGGCGTGCAGGGTGCGGGCGAACAGCATCTGCATCAGCCGGGCGGGCGCCTCGACGCAAAGGCTGATCTCGCCGCCGGGGTAGCGGCGAGAGAACTGCGCCAGCGTATCCACAATGCGGGCCTCGGGGTTCGTAAGGCAGGTGTCGGCGACGCCAAGCTTGATCTCTCCGGTCACGAGGCCCTTCGCCTGGGACAGGCGGCTTCTGGCGCAGGCCATGGCGTCCGAGAGCTCATCGGCCACATCGATCACGGCGCGGCCGAAATCGGTCACCACGAAGCCGCGCGGGCCGCGCTGGCACAACGCGCCGCCCAGTCGCGCCTCCAGCGCCTTCAGCTGCCGGCTAATGGAGCTGCGCTCCTTGCCCAGCGTGCGCTCCGCGGCCGTGAGCCCGCCCGCTGCGACAATCTCTCGGAAGGTCTGCAGCAGCCGCACGTCGTGGTCCGTCAACGCCGGAACGCCTTGCGTCGCGCCATCCTTCATCGTGCATCCCGTGCAAGCATGCGTTGGGTCAGAGAGTCTTTGATACCGCGGAGATTACGACGACCATCGATCTAACGCTCAGAGATTGGGCGGAAACCGGAAAATGTTCCGTAAACGGGCATTCGGTCAAATCCGATGACGTTCTATTGACCACAGGAGGCGACCCTGCCGCTGCCCCTCACGACACCCGCGTCAGTCACGCACCAGAGCTTTCTCTATTCGCCGATCGTCACCGACCTTGACGCCCTTGACGCCCATGTGGCGATCCTCGGCATCCCCCACGGCAGCGCCTACACGCCCGACGCCATCGCCAACGACCAGATTCACGCGCCCGACGCGGTGCGCCGCGTCACCGACAGGCTCTGCCGCGGGCTGGCGCACCACGACTTCGACGTCGGCGGGCCGATCTACGACAACCGGGCGCTGAAGGTGGCTGACGTCGGCAACGTGCCATTCGACATCCACGAGAAGGGCGGCGGGCACTACGCCCGCGCCGAGACCGTGGTGCGCAAGATCCTCGCCGCCGGCGCGATGCCGATCACCATCGGCGGCGACCATGGCATTCCGATCCCGATCTTTCGCGCTCTCGACGATCAGGGGCCGGTCACGCTGATCCAGATCGACGCCCATATAGACTGGCGGCGCGACGTGAACGGCGTCGAGGACGGCTTGTCCAGTCCGATCCGCCGCGCATCCGAGATGGACCATATCGGGGACATCTTCCAGATCGGCATACGTGCGCAGGGCTCGGCCCGCTCACCTGAGGTGGAGGACGCGCTGGCCTACGGCGCGACCATCATTCCCGCCTTCGAGGTGCATGACGGCGGCGTCGATGCAGTGCTGGCGCGCATCCCCGATGGCGGTCGCTACTACATCACGATCGACGCCGACGGACTGGACCCGTCTGTCATGCCCGCGGTGGAGGGGCCGGCGCCCGGCGGCCTGACCTTTCATCAGACCCGAAGGCTGATCCATGGGCTGGTCGCCAAGGGGCGCGTGCTGGGCATGGACATCGTCGAGATCACGCCTTCTCGCGACGTCAACCAGATTACCGCGATCACGGCGGGACGGCTGATCGTCAACCTGATCGGCGCGGCCGTCAGGGCCGACTATTTCGACGCCCCGCGCGTCTGAGACTGCCCCGAAAGCCGAACAAAGCAACAGGAGAGTGGACATGACAGGACGGCAGGCGCGCCGCTGCGGCGCGACGTTCATGGCGGCGGGCGTGGTCGCGCTGTGGGCCCTGGCGGCTCCGGCGCAGGAAACGCTGGCGCACATCAAGGAAAGCGGCGTGGCGACGGTCGGCACCGAAGCCGCGTTTCCGCCCTTCGAATTCGTCGAGGACGGCAAGATCGTCGGCTATGGCAAGGACATCCTCGATGTCGTGGTCGCCGAACTGGGCGTCGAGCTGGAACAGCTGGACCTGCCCTGGCAGGGCATTCTGCCCGGCGTGTTGGCTGGCAAGTTCGACTTCGTCGCCACCACCGTTTCGATCAACGAGGAGCGCGCGAAGCGCTACGCCTATACGCTGCCGATCGCGAACGGACAGCCCTATCTGATGAAGCGCGCAGGCGACGACAGCATAGCCTCGGTCGCGGACATGAACGGCAAGGTGCTGGGGACGCAGCTGGCTTCATCCGCCGAACCCATCGCTCGGGCGTTTGACGAGGAGCTGAAGGCTGCGGGCGGCGCGGGCCTTGGCGAACTCAAGCTCTACACCGCCTATACCGACACCTATGTCGCGCTGGCCAACGGAGAGATCGACGCGGTGCTTCAGGCGCTGCCTAACCTCGCCGTGCTGGTGAAGGACCGCCCCGACGTCTTCGAGCTTGTGGCGCCGGTCGCGTCGGGAGTGAACTACACCTACATGGCGTGGGTGACGCGCCCCGAGGACGGCGAGCTGCGCGATTTCATCTCCGGCGTGATCCGCGAAATGCGCGACGACGGGCGGCTCTACGCGCTGCAGGACAAGTGGTTCGGCTTCCGGATGGAGATCCCCGACGAAGGCTATCTGCCGCCGGATGCGCTCTGATCGCGACCCCGTGGCGCGCGCACGGGCGCGGTAGCGCATGCAGTTCAAAACCGACTTCTTCTTCGACGCGCTGTGGGACGTGGCGCCCGCCGCGGCGATCAACCTGCGCCTGGCGCTGTTGGCCTTCTGCCTGGCGGTGCTGGGCGGCACGCTGCTCACGCTGCTGCGTTCGCTCAAGATCAGGCTCGTCAATGCGGCGGTCGCGACGGTGATCAGCTTCATCCGCGGCACGCCGCTGATCATCCAGATCTTTCTGTTCTTCTATGCGTTGCCCTTCGCCGGCGTTGACCTCGGCCCCATGACGGCCGGCGTGCTGGCCATCGCCTTCAACAGCGCCGTGTTCGTCAGCGAGATCCAGCGCGGCTCCCTGAGCGCGCTGGATCCCGGCCACATAGAAGCCGCGACGGCGCTCGGCCTGCGCCCGCGCGCAATCTGGATCAAGGTGATCCTGCCGCAGCTCTTTCGACGCACGCTGCCGATGCTGGTCAACGAGGCGACCATCGTGGTCAAGGGCACGGCGCTGCTGGCGATCATCACCGTGGTTGAGATGACCCGCGTCGCCCAGCAGTTGGGCGCCGCCAAGTTCAGTCCCTTCGAGCCCCTTGCGGCGGCGGCGGTCTTCTTTGTCGCGATCAATCTTACGCTGAGCGGCGCTGCGGCGATGCTGGAGCGGCGCTTCGCGTCGCAGCGGGCTTGACGCCATGAGGCTGGACCCCGCCGTCGTTCTCGACAACTGGCCCCTGTTCCTCGAAGGCGCAGGGCTAACGGCGAGGCTCTGCGCCACCGCCTTCGTCGGCGGCCTGGCGCTGGCCGCGGTCGTGGCGGCGTTGAGTTTCACGCCGGTGTTGGCCGTGCGGCTGCTCGTCATGGCGTATCTCGCCGTGCTGCGCGGCGTGCCCTTCATCATCCTGATGTTCCTGGTGCATTTCGGCATGCCGTTCTTCGGCGTGCGCCTGCCGGCGCTGATGACTGGCGCGATCGCCCTGACGCTGTTCGCCAGCGCGTATTACGCTGAGGTGTTGCGCGCCACTGCGCTGTCGCTGCCGAAGGGGCAATGGGACAGCGCGCGTGCGATCGGCATGTCGCCGCTGCAGGCCGTCCGCCACGTCATCGCGCCGCAGATGCTGACGCCGGCCATCCCGCCGCTGACCAGCTATACGATGACGATGATCAAGGAGTCCTCGGTGCTGAGCGCGATAACCGTTGGAGAACTCACCTATCAGGGCCTCATAGTCCAGGGAAACACCTTTGCGCCTTTCGAGGTGTTCTTCGCAGTCGCTGGTCTCTACTGGGCCATGACGGCGACCGTGGGCTGGGCTGCGGGCGCGCTTGAGCGTCGCCTTGCGGAGGCTGCGCCGCAGGGCGCCGCCGGCGACCGGCTGGCGGCGCGCTATCTCTCGCTGGACGCGGCGCGGCGATGACCGTCGCCTTGACGTCGGACAAGCGGCCCGTCGCGCTGAGCGTGCGCGGGCTCGGGCTCAAATACGGCGATCACCGCGCGCTGGACGAGGTCCACTTCGACATCGCGCAAGGAGAGGTGGTGGCGTTGGTCGGTCCCAGCGGCTGCGGCAAGACCTCGCTGCTGCGCTGCCTCACATGGCTTCAGCCGCCGACCGAAGGCTTCATCGAGATCGGCGGCCTGCCGTTCGGTCGCGAGCGCACCCGTGCCGGCGCCGT
>CAYGUQ010000107.1:0-5681 GCA_964352995.1 uncultured Rhodobacterales bacterium | reverse complement strand
TGCGTGTGGGGGGGCGGGGGGGGGGGGGGCTCCGCCGGGGGGGGGGGGGGGGGGGGCGGCCACGGCCGTCGGGAGATCGACCGGATGCGCCCGCGCATCGGCATGGTGTTTCAGAACCTGAACCTCTGGCCGCACATGAGCGTGCGAGAGAACATCGAGCGGGCGCAGCGCGTGGTGCTGGGCCGCGACGCGGCCGCGGCGCGGGCGCGGGCCGACGCCGTCATGCGGTCGCTGGACATCGAGGAACTCGCCGACCGCCGACCCGCCGGCGTCTCGGGCGGCCAGCGCCAGCGTGTGGCGATCGCCCGCGCGCTGGCGATGGACCCGGCGCTGATGCTGTTCGACGAGCCGACCTCGGCGCTGGACGCCGAGCTCGTCGCGCAGGTGCTGCGCTTGCTGCGCGACCTCGCTGAAAGCGGCGTCACCATGCTGGTGGTCACGCACGAAATCGGCTTCGCCCGCCATGTCGCGCGACGCATGCTGTTCATGGACGCCGGCGCCGTCATCGCGGACGGGCCGCCCTCGCGGATCATCGACCACGAGACCCACCCCCGCGTGCGCGGCTTTTTCGACCAGATCCTCGGCGCGAAGGGTGCGGCGCGCAGGCAGGGAGACGACGCATGAAATCGATCAACCGACCCTATTGCGGCGTGGCCACGTTTTTGCGCGCACCCCATGCGGTCGACCAACAGTCGATGCGCGACGCCGCGATCGCGGTGCTCGGCGTGCCGTTCGACGAGGGCTCGCCCTTCCTGCCCGGCAGCCGCATGGGGCCGCGGGCGCTGCGAGAGCACAGCCTGCGCTTTCCAGCCGGAGGCCTTCATGATCCGGAGACCGGCGAGAACTTCCTGGTCCGCGAGCTGACAGAAGGGGCGATTCTGGACGTGGGCGACGTCGACGTTCGCCCCGCCAACGCCGCGCGCACCTTCGAGGTCATCACCGCGCGCGTCCGGGGCGTTCTGGACGCCGGCGCGTTCCCGGTGGTGCTGGGGGGCGATCACTCGATCACCTGGCCGGTGTTCGCGGCCTTCGACCGGCCAGCGCATGTGCTTCAGTTCGACGCGCATCAGGATTTCTCCGAAATCGACGAGGATCTGTCGCGCACCAACAGCCATGCATTCCGGCATATCGTAGGTCTGCCAACCTGTCTGGGGCTGACGCAGGTCGGCATCCGCGGCCTGCGCACGGTCGGCGCCCATGTCGAGGAGTTGCGGGCCGCAGGCCACCAGGTCGTGCCCATGAAGCAGGCGCGCGCGCTCGGCGCTTCCGGCGTCGCAGCGCTGCTGCCCGAGGGCGCGCCGGTCTACGTGACCATCGACGTCGATGCGCTGGACATGGCCCTGATCCCCGGCTGCGTCTCGGGAGAGCCGGACGGCTTCAGTCATCGCGAACTGATGGACGCATTGCGCGCGGTGGCCGAGCGCTGCGAGATCGTCGGCTTTGATTTCGTCGAGGTGAACCCGCCGCTCGACGTGGGCACCGGGGCGACGGCCTATCTCGGGGCGCTGGTGGTGACGGGTTTTCTCGGCTTCATTTGCGCCCAGCCCTGGTGGGCGGAGCGCCTGCGCAGCCGCAACGCCTGACGAAAAGCCGCCAAAGGAGCCGACTCGTGACCGACCTCAAGACCATTCCGGCCCGCCATGGCGTCGCCGTCAGGCTCGCCGCCGGCGAGGCCATCTCCATTGTCAACACGACCGGCCTTCAGGTTGTCGACACCTGGGCCTTCGTCGACGGCGACATGGACGAAGTCATGTCCATGGAGCACAGCCGGGTGGAGAACGGGCGGATGATCCCGCCGGTCGGGGGAGATTTCTTCACCACCCTGCGTGAGCCGATCCTTCGGTTGGAGTACGACGACAGCCCAGGCGTGCATGACACCATCATGGCTGCCTGCGACGAGCGCCGTTACGCGCGGCTCGGCTGCGCGGACTATCACCGCAACTGTGCGGACAACCTTGATGAGGCGCTCGCAGCGCTGGGGCTGGGCCCTGTGAAGACGCCTGCGCCGCTGAACCTGTTCATGAACATCCCCGTGCATCCTGACCGGACGCTCGAGCAAGGCGCGCCGGTCGGCGCACCGGGGGAGCGCGTCGTGTTGCGCGCCCATCGCGACTGCATCGTGGCGATGTCAGCTTGCCCTCAGGACATGACCCCGATCAACGGCCCTGACCGCACGCCGCAAGACGCGCATTATGCCCTGCTCGGAAAGTAATCTCGCCGCAACGGCCGGCCGCGGGGCTGAGAACGGCGCGCGATGAACAGTCGCTCAACAGGCTCGCTTCGAATCTATTGCACTCTTCGCAAGTCTTGACTGCGTTTTCGTGACGTAGTCACGCTCGTCTGAGGTCGGCCATGCTCATGCGGCATGCGCTTCGAGATGCGAAAGCGCGTCTCTGCGAGAGCCGTTGTCGCGCTGCGCAAGGCGATCAGGCGGATCGCCATCGCCAAGGACATCGAGGACGAGGACGTGTCGCTCACCGCAGCCTTCGAGCGCCGCGCTTGACCGACGCGCTTCTCGACACGCGGTCCTTGCGCCGGTGGCTTGTGGATGACCAGCGGCTCGGCGCGGCGACCGCATGGCGACGCGCCCTAGGCCAGCGGGCGTCGGCGCGCTTTGGGATATCGCGATCAAGGCCCACATCGGCAAGCTTGACGCAGGCGTGACAGAGGTGGCGCGGGCCGTCACGCGCAGGGTATGAAACGTCTGGTGATCAGCGAAGCCCGTCTCACAGCATATCAGGCGCTTCCTCGCATTGCGGATCATGGCGACCCATTCGATCGGCTGCTCGTCAGCCAGGGGCAGGTTGAGGGCATCGCGATCCTGACCTCCTACTTCTAATTCGCGCCTGACGGCGTCTCGACGATCGACGCTTTGCGATGCGGCCCGGTGCCGACCGTTCATCGGGACACGCCTCAGCAAGCCGCCGCCGCGATGCTCGCTCACACTCCATCTCATTTTGAGATCTCGGTTGCGGCGTCCGCCGCATCGGCGTCGAGATCGGGTTCGGCGAAATGGTGCACGACCGGGGCCGCGCCCTGCCGAAGGAGGGCGCGGATTCGCTCCTGAAGACCCTTTTCTTCCTCGGTGACGCGCGCGTGATGGCGCAGGTGCTGGAGCCGCGAGGCTTCGTGCCATGTCTCGACAAGGCGCTCAGGGAGCGTTGCGTCCTGCATCAGCGACCAGTGATAGCCGCCGTTGCGGCGGCGCGCGGCCCCGAGTTCGGCCAGCAGAACGGCAAAGGCGGCGCGGTTCTCTGGAGCCACCGCATACTCGACTTGAACCATCACGCGGCGGTCGCCAGCCTCGGCGGGCAGGGTCCAGGCCGGTTCGGGCCAGTGCATGGCGGGGGCGAGGTCGCCCTTGCCGGCGGCCAGCGCTATCCGGCGAACCAGCGCCGTGGCGAGTATTGCGCCGCAGGCGGCCGCCAGCAGCGCGGTCGGGATCGATGTCGCCGCGGCGACCTGCCCCCAGACCAGGCTGCCGAGCGCCATGCTTCCCGAGAATGTCATCAGGAACAGCGACAGGCCGCGCGCCCGCACCCAGTCCGGCAGCGCGGTCTGCGCGGAGAGCTGAAGGCTCGAGAGCACGGCGATCCAGGCGAAGCCGCCGAGCGCGGCGGCGGCGGCGGCCACGACCGGGTTGGGCGCAAGAGCCAGCAGAAGCAGGGTGACGGCCGTCGCGACGGTTCCGCCTGCGACCATCGCGCCGGGCGTCAGGCGGCGGCGGGCCGCCGGCAGCGCGACCGCGCCGCCGACGGCGCCTGCGCCGACCGCTCCCAGCATGACGCCGTAGAGACCTGCGCCCCCGCCGAGCACGTCGCGCGCGATCAGCGGCAGCATCGCCCAGTAGCAGGATGCGAAGAAGAAGAAGGCGACGGCGCGCAAGAGGGTGCGCTTGAGCGCCGGGCTTTCCGCGGCGTAGCGCAGGCCCGCGACCATCGCAGGGGCCAGCCGTTCGGGCGGCAGCCGGCGGCCGGCATGGGTCTCGCCGGACCAGATCGAGAGCGCGGCGAGGATGGCGAGGAAGCTGAGAGCATTGGCGAGGAACGGCGCCCAGAGACCCGCCGCCACGATAAGCGCGCCGGCGACCGCGGGGCCGATCGCGCGGCTGACGTTGATGCCGACGCTGTTGAGCGAGATCGCGGCGGAGAGTTCGGCGCGCGGCACGAGGCCGGGCACGATGGCCTGCCAGGCCGGCGCGACGAAAGCGGCGCCGGCGCCCAGCAGGAAGGTGAAGAGCAGCAGCAGTTCGGCCGTCATCGCGTCCGCCGCCACGAGCGCCGTGAGTGCGACGGCGGCGGCGGCCATTGCCAGGTTGACGACGAGCAGCAGCGTGCGGCGGTCGACGATGTCGGCGAGCGCCCCAGCCGGCAGGGCGAACAGGAACACCGGCAGGGTAGTCGCCGCTTGAACCAGCGCGACGGTGGCCGGGTTCGGCGCGAGCTGCGTCATCAGCCAGCCGGCGCCGCCGTCGATCATCCAGGTGCCGGTGTTCGAAACGACCGTGGCGATCCACAGGAGCGCGAAGGCGCTGCGGCCGAGCGGGGCCAACGCCGAGGGCGCCGCGGCGGGCGCGGGGTCGGATGCGGCGGCGGTCATGAGAAGAGGTCGCGCCACTCGGGACGTTTGCGCGGCTCCGCGCGCATGAAGGGACCCGGCGGCTCGATCCCGAGGCCCTCGGCGCCGGCCTCGGGCAGCACCCGCCAGGCGTGAGCGCGGCCGAGGCCCTGTCCGCGCATCGGGTCTGAGACGGCGATGTTGTCGGCGATCACAAGCGCATGGCTGGCGATGGGGCGCGTCGTCTCGTCTTCGCCCTCGATGGCGCCGGCGCGGCGGCGCCTCGTGAACGCGCTCACCTCTTCGTCTCCCCCCGCCGCGACCGCCGGCGCGGCCGCGAGGACCTGGGCCGCGCCGGTCATCCGCGAGCCTTCTCGTCGCGGTCGGCGGGGCGGGCCGCTGCGGCGAAGGTCTTGGCGTGCAGGCACTCTGCTGCGGCGGTCTCGGCGGTCATGCGCGCCTTCGCCCAGCCGGCCAGCGTCTCGCCCAGCAGCATCCCGAGCAGCCCGAGCAGCGCGATGATCGGCGGCGCCGGCGAGCGCGTGTTGAGCAGCCCATAGAGCGCGCCGACGCCAAGGCCGATCCCGAGCGAGACCGCATGCGGTTTCCAGTCCATCGACGCCCCCTCAGATTGCGAAGCAGGAGCAGCCGAGCGCGCCCCAGAACGCTTTTGCGTCCGACACCGGAAGCGGGTTGGTCCAGGCGATCCCGTGGTCGTGGCCGTGCAGGCCGCAGGCCGACGCGCAGCCGCAGGACGCGGCTGCGACGCGCCGGACGGCGCCGGCTTCGGCGCGCTGGCCGGGCGACGGCTCGGCGGCGACCGGCGACCAGCCGGGCGAGGCCGGCGGCAGCGGCGGCGACAGGTCGGCATAGTCGCCCGCGCCGTAGACCACGCGCCCGCCGACGACGGTCAGAACCGAGGCGATGCCGCGGATCTCCTCCGGCGGCGCGGCGAGATAGTCGGCCGAGAGCACCGCGAGGTCGGCGTACATGCCGGGCGCGAGCGTGCCCTTCACGTCCGCCTCGCCCGAGAACCAAGCCGAACCGTGGGTCCAGAGGCGCAACGCCTCCTCGCGGGTCAACACGTTGTCCTCGCCATAGAGGGGCATGCCGCCGAGCGTCTT
>CAYGUQ010000106.1:0-10287 GCA_964352995.1 uncultured Rhodobacterales bacterium | reverse complement strand
CCCCGAGGGCCCCGACCGGCGCCACGACCGGCGCCACGACCGGCCCCCCGGCCGGCGCCTTCGGCTTGACGCGCGGCGCGGTCGGGGCTTGATGACGGGATGGTGACCGCCACTTCCATCGCCGCCGTCGCCGCCGGGGGCGCTCTCGGCGCTTCGGCCCGCTACCTCGCGGGCGCGGCGGCGATGCGCCTGATGGGCCCCGGCTTCCCCTGGGGCACGCTCTTCGTGAACGTCGCGGGGTCGTTCGCGATGGGCCTGCTCGCCGTGGCGCTGATGGAGAAGCTGCCGGGGGCCTTTCCGCGCTGGGCGCCCTTTCTCATGACCGGTGCGCTTGGCGGCTTCACCACCTTCTCGGCGTTCTCTCTGGAGGTCGCCCTGATGCTGGAGCGCGGCGAGGCGCTGAAGGCGGGAGCCTACGTCGCGGCGTCGGTTGCGCTCAGCGTCGGCGCGCTGTTTGTCGGCTTTCTCGCGGCGAGGTCGCTCTGATGCCCCCGGTCCAGCTTCTCACCGTGGCGCAGGACGACGGCGAGGTCCGCGTCGACCGCTGGTTCCGCCGCCATTTCCCGCAGCTGCCGCACGGCCGGCTGGAGAAGATGCTGCGCAAGGGCGAGGTCAGGGTCGACGGCGGCCGCGTCACGGCCGCCACCCGCCTCGCCCCTGGCCAGACCGTTCGCGTGCCGCCCTTTCCCGACGACCTCGCCGAGCAGCCGCCGCCGCCGAAGCCCGTGGTCGAGCCCGACGCCGAGTTCATCCGCTCGCGCGTGATCCACATGGACGACGCCGTGCTGGCGCTCGACAAGCCGGCCGGTCTCGCCGTGCAGGGCGGCTCGGGCGGGATCAGGCATCTCGGCCAGTTCGAGGCGGCGCTGACGTTCGGCAAAAACAAGCCGCCGCGGCTGGTGCACCGGCTCGACCGGGACACCTCGGGCGTGCTCGTCATGGGCCGCACCGCCCCCGCCGCCGCGGCGCTCGCGAAGGCGTTCCACGCGCGCACGACGCGAAAACTCTACTGGGCGGCTGTCGCCGGCAAGCCGAGCCCCGCTCGCGGCACGATCCGCTTCGGGCTCGTCAAGGCGCCGGGGCCGCGCGGCGAGAAGATGCTCTGCGTCCACCCCGACGCGGTGAAGGCCACCGAGGGCGCCCAGCGCGCGGTCAGCGACTACGCCCTGATCGAGACCGCCGGCGGGCGCGCCTCGTGGATGGCGCTGCGCCCCGTGACCGGGCGCACGCACCAGCTCCGCGCCCACATGGCCGAGATCGGCTGCCCGGTGGTCGGCGACGGCAAGTACGGCGGCAACTCGCAGACCAACGAGGGCGACGGCTGGGGCGCCCAGCTCGGCGGCCCGGTGAGCCGCAAGCTTCACCTTCACGCCCGCGCGCTGCAGATCCCCCATCCCGACGGCGGCGTGCTGAGCCTCTCCGCGCCGCTGCCGGAGCACATGGCCCGGACCTGGGAGCTGTTCGGCTGGCGCGAAACGGACGCGCCGGAGAACCCCTGGGAATGAGCGGCGCGGCCTACGAGACCCTTTCCCTCGGCGTCGACGCGCGCGGCGTGGCGCGGCTGGCGCTGGCGCGGCCGGAGAAGCGCAACGCCATGTCCGCCGCGATGATCGCCGAGCTGACCGACGCCGCCGAAAGACTGGGCGCCGACCCCGCCGTGCGCGTCGTGGAGCTCTCGGGGGAAGGGTCGGTCTTCTGCGCCGGCGGAGACCTCGACTGGATGCGCGCGCAGATGGGCGCCGACCGCGCGACGCGCATCGCCTCCGCCATGGCGCTGGCGCGGATGCTGCGCGCCCTCGACCGGCTGCCGAAGCCGCTGGTCGCGCGCGTGCAGGGCGGCGCCTATGGCGGCGGCGTGGGGCTGATGGCGGTCTGCGACGCGGTTGTCGCGGCCGACGACGCGGGCTTCGGGCTGACCGAGGCGCGACTGGGGCTGATCCCGGCCACCATCGCGCCCTATGTGGTCGCGCGTCTCGGCGCCGGCGCGGCGCGGCGGCTCTTCGTCTCCGCGCGGGGCTTCGGGGCCGGAGAGGCGCAGGCGATGGGCCTCGTGAACCGGCTCGCCGCGCCGGACGCTCTGGACGCCGCGGCAGAGGCCGAGATCGCCCCCTGCCTGCAGACCGCGCCAGGCGCCGCGGCCCGCGCCAAGGCGCTGGCGCGCAGCCTCGCGGCCGATATCGACGACGCCGTCCTGGCGGACACCGCCGCCCGCCTCGCCGACGCGTGGGAGGACCCCGAGGCGGAGACGGGCGTCGCCGCCTTCTTCTCCCGCCAGCCGCCGCCATGGGCGTCGTCTTGAGCGCCCGCGTCGCCGCCGCCCCGGAGGTCTCCATGCGCCGCCTGATTCTGCTGCGCCACGCCAAGTCTTCGTGGTCGGACCCCGAACTCGACGACCACGACCGCCCGCTCAACGCCCGCGGCAGGCGCGCGGCGCCGATGATGGGCGGATGGATGCGCGAGCAGGGCCTTGCGCCCGACCACGTGACGATGTCCGACAGCGCGCGGACGCAGGAGACCTGGGCGCTGG
Organism: uncultured Rhodobacterales bacterium; assembly: GCA_964352995.1. Lineage (GTDB taxonomy): Bacteria > Pseudomonadota > Alphaproteobacteria > Rhodobacterales > Rhodobacteraceae > Rubrimonas. The sequence goes on along the minus strand of CAYGUQ010000106.1, from coordinate 7,760 downwards.
CCAGCGCAGCTTTCGACGCGCCTCCGGAACCGGTGGTCACACCCCTGCTCTACCATGCCGACCCCGCGACGATGCTCGACGCCCTGCGCGCGGCCCCGGCCGGGGCGCGCACGGTGCTGATGATCGGCCATCAGCCGGGGGTGAGCGGCTTTGCGCGGAAGCTCTGCGGCGGGGAGGCCCCGGCGCAGTGCGCCCGCGCCTTCCAGCACTACCCCACCGCCGCCGCGGCGGTGTTCGAGTTCGACGCGGCGGCGTGGAGCGACGTCGACTGGGGCGCGGCGCGCTTCACCGCCTTCGCCTGCCCGCGCGAACTCGTCTGAGCCGGCCCGGAAGGCCGGGCGCGCCAGCTTCGGTCGGGCCGCCTCAGAACGCCGGCGACAGCGTGTAGACCACCCGCGCCGGCGTCGCCGAGGCGATGTCGATCTCGAAGACGTCCGTGCCGAACGCCACGCCCGCGATGGGGTTCACGACGATCTCCGCCACGTTGTGCGGCGCCGGCGCGCCCTCCGGCCGTGGGGGAATGAACTCCCCCGTCGCCGCCGGCGTCTCCGGCCGGACGGGCGTGAAGAGCCCTTTCGCGTCGGTGGGCCGAAGCTCGCCCGGCGGCGCTGCGTCGACGCGGCGCAGGAACACCGCCTCGGTCTCGCTGCGCATCCCCAGATAGGAGAGGCTGGAGTAGCGGTCGGCGGCGGCGCGCCCGGCGTCGTCGCACAGCTCGACGGCGCAGCGGTCGGCGACGACCATCACATCGCCCGGCCCTGCGGTGTAGAACGCGATCGGCTCGTCGCCGGACGCAGGCGAGGGCGCAGGGCTCTCGACGCCGGCGAAGTCCACCGGCTGCGCGCAGGCCGCCAGCAGCGCGAGCGCGGATGCGGCGAGGGCGCGCATCAATGGCCCAGGATCTGGCTGAGGAACAGCTTCGTACGGTCCGAGCGGGGGTTGTTGAAGAATTCCTCCGGCTCGTTCTGCTCCACGATCTGCCCACGGTCCATGAAGATCACCCGGTTCGCGACCTGCCGCGCGAAGCCCATCTCGTGCGTGACGCAGAGCATGGTCATGCCCTCCTCAGCGAGGCCGATCATGGTGTCGAGCACCTCCTTGATCATCTCGGGGTCGAGCGCGGAGGTCGGCTCGTCGAACAGCATCACGTTCGGCCGCATGCAGAGCGCGCGGGCGATGGCCACGCGCTGCTGCTGGCCGCCCGAAAGCTGCCCGGGATACTTGTTCGCCTGCTCCGGGATGCGCACGCGCTCCAGGAAGTGCATGGCCGTCTGCTCGGCCTCGCGCTTGGGGATCTTGCGCACCCAGATCGGCGCGAGCGTGCAGTTCTCTAGGATCGTCAGGTGCGGGAACAGGTTGAAGTGCTGGAACACCATGCCGACCTCGCGGCGGATCTCGTCGATCTTCTTGAGATCGGAGGTCAGCTCGATGCCGTCGACGATGATGCGGCCCTTCTGGTGCTCCTCAAGCCGGTTGATGCAGCGGATCAGCGTCGACTTGCCCGACCCCGAGGGGCCGCAGATGACGATGCGCTCACCCTTGTGGACGGTGAGATTGATGTCCTTGAGGACATGGAACTCGCCGTACCACTTGTTCATCCCGACGAGTTCGACGGCGATCTCGTCGGAGACCTTCATGTTGGACCGGTCGATCGCGCGGTCCTGCACGGCGGCGTCTGCGGGTGCGTTCATGGGCTGTCTCCTCAGCGTCGCTCGCCGGCGCGCAGGCGGCCTTCGAGGTGCATCGAGTAACGGGACATGCCGAAGCAGAACAGGAAGAAGCAGAACGCGATGAAGCCGTAGAGCTCCCACACGATGCCGTTCCAGTTGCTGTCGGCGCGGATCGGGTTGGTCAGGCCGAGCGGATCGAGCAGACCGATCACCGCCACCAGCGTCGTGTCCTTGAACAGGCCGATGAAGGTGTTGACGATGCCGGGAATCGATATCTTCAGCGCCTGCGGCAGCACGATCAGCCGCATCGACTGGGCGTAGGTCAGCCCCATCGCGTCGGCCGCCTCGTACTGTCCCTTGGGCAGCGCCGCGAGCCCGCCGCGGATCACCTCCGCCATGTAGGCCGAGGCGAACAGCGTCACCATGATCAGCACGCGCAGGATGAGGTCGAAGTTCGTCCCCGGCGGCATGAAGTAGTTGAGCAGCGTCGAGGCCACGAAGAGCAGCGTGATCAGCGGCACGCCGCGGATGAACTCGATGAAGCCGACGCAGATGGCGTGGATGAAGACCAGCTTCGACTGACGCCCCAGCGCAAGCAGGATGCCGAGCGGCAACGACGCCGCGATGCCGGTGACGCCGATGATCATGGTGAGCAGGAAGCCGCCGAACTTCGACGACGCGACCGGCTCTAGCCCGAGGCCGCCCCACAGCAGGAAATAGGCGAAGACGGGGAACGCCGCCGAGAACATCAGCCAGTACCGCCGATGCGCGCCGCCGCCGAAGAACCAGGCGAGCGCGCCGGCCACGACCAGGACGACGGTCGTGGCGCCGAAAAGCCCGCCGACGCCGCCGTCCACAAGCCCCGTCGCGCCCGCAAGCGCCTTCAGCGCGACGATCGCGGCGGCGCCGACGGCGAGGGCGCGGACGTTCTCGAACAGGATCGGCGCTATGGCGACGATCAGCAGCAGGAAGGCGACGTTCGGCCGCCAGCGCAGTTCGGCGGGATAGAAGCCGTAGACGAGCTGGTCGAAGCGCTCGCGGATCACCGCCCAGCAGGCGCCGCCCTGCCCTTCGCCGAAGCTTTCGGCGATGATCGAGCGGCACTCGCTCAGCGACGAGGCGTTCCAGACCGACTTGAACAGCGCCCAGTCGAGGACGCCCGGCAGCGCGAGGGCGACCACGGCGACGGAGGCGAGCGTCAGGATCGTGTTGAGCGGCCCGGAGAACAGGTTCTCGCGGATCCAGCCCAGCGCGCCCGAGGCGCCCGGCGGCGGCGGCAGGTCGGGCAGCTTTCCGTCGGCGACGAAGGCGGCCGTGTGGGCGTGGGTTCCGCTCATGTCACCGCTCCACCAGTTTCACGCGCGTGTTGTACCAGTTCATCACGCCGGAGATGAGCAGCGAGACCGTCAGGTAGAACGCCATCAGCAGCAGGATGCACTCCATCTCGCGCCCGGTCTGGTTCAGCGTGATGCCGCCGAGCGTGCCGGTGGCGTCCATGTAGCCCACGGCGATGGCGAGCGAGCTGTTCTTGGTCAGGTTGAGATACTGCGAGATCAGCGGCGGCACGATCACCCGCAGCGCCTGGGGCAGCACCACCAGACTCATCGCGCGGTTCGGGCGCAGGCCCAGCGCATAGGCCGCCTCGCTCTGCCCGTGGCTCACCGAGAGGATGCCCGCGCGCACCGTCTCGGCGATGAAGGCGCCGGTGTAGAGCGAGAGCGCCAGCCACATCGCCACGAGGCTGTCGCGCAGGAAGAAGCCGCCGCGGAAGTTGAAGCCGGCGAGTTCCGGCAGCTCCAGCGAAATGGGGCGGCCCAGGACGAGAAACGCCAGCGTCGCAGGCGCGACGAGCAGGGCGAGCCCGGCCCAGAACACCGGGAACTGCGCGCCGGTCTCGGCCTGGCGCTTCGCCGCCCAGCGCCTCAGCGCGAAAAGCCCGACCACCGATGCGAGAAAGACCGCGACGACGGGCGTGGAGCCCTCCCCGAAGATCGGCGCAGGAACGTAGAGGCCGCGGTTGGTGGCGACGAAGGCCCCGGTCTCGACGCCGCGGAAGGCGTTCGGCGCCGGCAGCGTCTCGTTGACCGCCGCGGCGATCATCAGGATCCAGATCAGCAGCGGCACGTTGCGGAACGCCTCGACGTAGACGGACATCAGCCGCGAGACGATCCAGTTCTTCGAGAGCCGCAGCACGCCGGCGACCACGCCGATCACGGTGGCCGTGAGAATGCCCATCGCCGCGACGAGCAGGGTGTTGAGAATGCCGAGCAGCGCCGCGCGGGCGTTGCTGTCGCGGCTGTCGTACTCGATCAGGCGCTGGTTGATGTCGTAGGACGCCGGCTGCCAGAGGAACGAGAAATTGAAGTCCTTGCCCAGCGCCTCGAGGTTGCGCACGGCGTTGCTGGCGAGCCACGCGACGGCCAGCATCACGAGCATCAGCGCGATGGTCTGGATGAACGTCGAACGATAGCGCGCGTCGTTCCAGAGCATGTCGACGCGGAAGCTCTCCTGCGGCGGCGATGCGGTCATGCTCATAGATGGTCTCCCCGATCGGCGGCCGCTGTCGCGGCGTCAACGCGTCGCCCGGGCGCGCAAGGCGCGCGCCCGGGCGGGTCCGATCAGCGGAAGGGCGCCGCGTAGAGGATGCCGCCCTTGGTGTAGAGGGCGTTCAGGCCGCGGGCGAGGCCGACGGGCGTGCTCTCGCCGATGTAGCGGTCGAACACCTCGCCGTAGTTGCCGACCTGGGAGATCACCTTGACGGCCCAGTCCTTCTCGAGGCCGAGCATGGCGCCGTACTCGCCCTCGGTGCCGAGAAGGCGGTTGACCTCGGGGTTGTCGGTCGGGCCGGCCGCGAGTTCGGCGACGTTCGCGGAGGTGACGCCGAGCTCCTCGGCGATGACCATCGCGTTGAAGGTCCAGCGCACGATGTCGCCCCACTCCGGGTCGCCGTGGCGCACGAGCGGGCCGAGCGGCTCCTTGGAGATGATCTCGGGCAGGATGATGTGGTCGGCCGGGGCCTCGAAGGTCGAGCGCGTAGCGGCGAGGCCGGACGCGTCGGTCGTGTACACGTCGCAGGCGTTGGCGAGGTACTTCTGCTGCGCCTCGGCGTTGGTCTCGATCGGCACCGGGTCGTAGCTCATGTTGTTGGCGCGGAAGTAGTCAGCGAGGTTGAGCTCGGTCGTGGTGCCGGTCTGGATGCAGACGGTGGCGCCGTCGAGCTCGAGCGCGGAGGTCACGCCGAGCGCCTTCGGCACCATGAAGCCCTGGCCGTCGTAGTAGTTGACGCCGACGAACTCGAACTTCAGGTCGACGTCGCGCGAGAACGTCCAGGTCGTGTTGCGGGCGAGCATGTCGATCTCGCCCGAGGCCAGCGCCGTGAAGCGCGTCTTGCCGGTGGTGGGCGTGAACTGCACGGCCTGCGCGTCGCCGAAGATGGCGGCGGCGACGGCGCGGCAGACCGCGACGTCGAACCCGGCCCAGCTGCCGTCGGCCTCGGTGTAGGAGAAGCCGGCGACGCCTGAAGAGACGCCGCACTGCAGGTGGCCGCGCGCCTTCACGTCGTCGAGCGCGGCGGCGGCCGCGCCGGTGGCCGCTAGCGCTACCGCGCTGGCGACGGCGCCGGCGATGAACGTCGGTGTCATGGAGAACCTCTTCCCTGTTGCCCTCTGTCGGGCGTTCGTCATTCCTTCACGCGCCGCCGCGATTACGGTTCGGCGCAGGTGTGTCGGGCACAAAACCAACGCGCTCAGCGCGCGTCAAGCGGCCCGGCGCGTACACGAACGTTAATGCCGCAGAATTCATCACTCCGCCACAATCCGCGCGCATGGTGTGCTTGGAGAAGGAGCATGGATGCAGCATGCGCCTCCGAGGAGCATGGCCCGCGGCGCCTTCGTGAATAATCGGTCAAAGCCATGCCCTTTGCGCATGACAGGCTTGCATTGAATGGGATGACGTGACTGAATTGCGACGTCTTATATAAAGCAACGAAAACGACGGACGGTCTGGCTGCGCTGCGACGCGCCGACAGGTGGAGAACTTGCATGTTTGACGAGATGGACGCCCTCGCCTGGGGTCAGGCTCAGGGCGATCGGGCGCGCAAACTTTTCAGCGCAGTCGTTCTGGCTGTGCTCGACGACGCGGTGCGCGACGAGAAGAAGATCGGCCCCGGCGCCGGCGTGGAGAGCATCACGCGCTGGGCGCGGAGCAAGGACGGCAGGCTCGTCCTTTCCTGCGCCGGCATCGACCCCACCGAGCGCGCGGTCGGCGGGCTTGCGGAGTTCGTCCGCCGCGGGGAGCGCGTGTCCAGCGCGCTGCGACTGGGCGACGGCGACGCCATGGCCGCCTGAGACCGACGCCACGGGGATCGCGAAGCGCCGGCCCGCTCGGGCCGGCGTTTGCTTTTTCCGGAACAGGTTTCTCGGCGTCCGGCCTCAGACGACGAACTGGGTCCGCGCGCTCGCCCACCAGGCGACGGCGTGCTCGATCGGCTCGCCGCTCATGTCGAGGTTCAGCGTCTCGACCCGCAGGACCGGCTGGGTCTCGATCTGCCTAAGCTGCGCGGCGACCTTGCGGGACGGCGAACGCGCCGTGATCCGCGTCCACTCCCGCGTGTAGTCGATGACGCCGTAGCGCCGCAGCGCCGCCGTGATCGACCGCGTCTCCTCCACGTCCTGCGCCAGCCGGGGAAACCGCGCGACGGGGAAGGCGTGGGAAGCGTAGAGGACCGGAAGCCCGTCCACCTCGCTGACCAGCTCCAGCGTCAGGACCTCGGCTCCGGGCCTGAGGCGCAGGTGCTCGGTTTCGCGTTCGTCCGGAACCCTGACCGTCGAGCCCACGAGCCGGTGCGCCGGCGTCCGCCCCAGCTCGGCGACGTTCTGGCTGAACCGCACGCGCGGCCCGAGTCGGTAGTCGACCACCCCTTCGGCGACATAGGCGCCTGAGCCGCGCCTGACGGAGATGACGCCCTCGGTCGTCATCTCGGCCAGCGCGCGCCGGACGGTGTGCCGGTTCACGCCGAAACGTTCCGAGAGATCCTTCTCCGTCGGAAGCCGGTCGCCGGTCTTGTAGAGACCCTCGGTTATCTCGCTGCGCAGGGTAGCGTGGATTTTCCGCCAGATGGCCATGGAGACTGTTTCCTCCGCGCGACCGCGCAGAAGCGGAGGTCGCGTCTTTTTGATTTTTGGGGACGGCGCCCGCCCGCATTGTTGCTCCACAAGCGAATCATGACGCCGCCGCTCAGGCTGAGCAGACTTATTTATCGGTTGCTGCGCAATGGGTTCGGCGGATTTGTATACGTGCGCGCAACGATGCCGCGGCGCTCAGAGCCGTTCAGGAGACGCCGAAGCGCGCCGCCAGCCGCCGGCGCGCCGCCGGGACCTGCCCGCCCCGCGGCTCGATGCGCTCAAGGAAACGGCCGGTCAGCCGCAGGGCGTCGGCGACGTCCTCCGGCGCCGCGAGGCCGCCGTCGCGCAGAAAGGCCGGCAGCGCCAGCAGGCGGTCGGCATAGGGGGCGCCGGCCTGCGCGCTGACCGCGCGCCCCGTGCGCGGCGACACCCAGACTAGATCCTCCGTCGCGCCCGTGGCGGCGCAGGCCCCGAGGTCGAGCCCGTAGCCGAGCGCGGAGAGCAGCCCCAGCTCCCAGCGCGCATAGGCCGCCGCCCAGCCCTGCGCGTTGTCGCCGCCGGCGTCCGCCAGCCGGTCGAAGAGCGCGCGGGTGGCGGCGTAGAGCTCCGGGCAGGGCTCGCGCTCCGGCGTCAGCGTCGTCAGAAGCGCAGCGGCGGAGGACAGCGCCGCAAGCGCGCCGGCGTCGGCCATGACAGCGCCGGCCCGGTCGCGCGCCGTCTCCACCCGCGCGGCGCCGAGATGCGCCTCCAGCCGCGCGCGGTACTCAAGGCGGATGTCGGCGCCGGGCTGCAGCGCGGCGCGCCGCCGCCCGCCGCCGCCCTTGACCACGGCCGCGACCCGGCCGTGACCCGCCGTCAGCGCGTCGAGCAGGGCGTCGCCCTCGCCGTGGCGGCGCGTCGCCAGCAGCAGCGCCTCGTCGGCCCACACGATCATCGCACGCCCTTCGCCCGATCCTCGCCCCCGGTC
>CAYGUQ010000105.1:0-10334 GCA_964352995.1 uncultured Rhodobacterales bacterium | reverse complement strand
CGCGATTCGGTTCCACCGTGACGAGACAGTGCTTGTCGGCCATCGGCGCGCCGCTCCGGCTCATAGTCGGGCCGTCGCATCTGCCGCCGGAGAGCGCTGCGCACCGGGTCGTGGAGGTTGCGCCGGAAGGGCTCGGCCTGCGCCCGTGGGCCCCGGCGCATCTGGCGGCGCGGCGGGAGCCGGACGGCGCGCTCGCACTCTCATGGGTGCGCAGGGCGCGGCTTGGCGGCGACGCGTGGGGCGTCGTGGAGCCGCCGGTAGGCGAAGAGGTCGAGCGCTATCGCGTCACGGCGCGCTTGGGCGACGCGGTGGTGCGTCAGGTCGACGTCGCGGCGCCTTTCTGGCGCTACCGCGCTGCGGAGCAGGCGGCGGACGCGGCGCCGGGCGGCGCGCTCGGGGGCGCGCTGACCGTCTCCGTCGCGCAGCTTTCCGCGACGGTCGGTCCGGGTTGGGAACGGAGGGTTTTGATCGATGTCTGATACGCGCAGACTGGGCCTCGCGCTGCTGGAGGCCGGGCAGGCCCACAAGCACGTGACGGTCAACGCCGCGCTGACGCGGCTGGAAGGGTTCTCGGCCGCGACGGCGCTGAGCCGCAGCCTCGCGGCCGCGCCGCCGGCGCTCGACGGCGACCTCTACATCCCCGCCGACGGCGCCTCCGGCGCCTGGGTGGGCCATGAGGGGCGTCTCGCCTTGTTCGACAACGGCGGCTGGGTCTTCGCCGACCCTGAGCCCGGCAGGCGGCTCTTCATCGCCGACGAGGGCGCGGAGGTCGTCCAAGACGGCGGCGGCTGGGCGGAGGCGACGGGCGAGGGGGCCTTCGGCGCAGGCGCTTCGCTGCGCGCGGCGACGCTCGATCACGCCGTGGCCGCGGGCGCATCGTCGCTGACGGAGCCGTTCATTCCCGACAAGGCCATCGTGCTTGGCGTGACCGCCCGCGTGATCGCGCCGCTGGAGGGGCCTGGGCTGACGAGCTGGCGGCTCGGCGTCGAGGGAGCTCCGGGCCGATACGGCTCGGGCTACGGCGTCGGCCTCAACGCCTACGCGGCGGGGGTCACGGGCGCGCCGGTGGCCTATTACGGCCCCACCGCGCTGCTGCTGGAGGCCGAGACGGGCGCATTCGAGCGCGGCGTGGTGCGGCTCTGCGCGCATCTGCTGACGCTGACGCCGCCGCGGCCGGTCTGATCGCCGTGGGCGCCTTGACCCTCGAGGACGTGCTGGCGGCCGTGCGCTGGGTGGCGCGCGAGGAAGCCGCCGGCTGTTCCGGCGACGCGGCCTGCGCTGCGCTGCTGGCGCGGGCGGAGACGGCGGCGGCGCATCGTCGCCGCACCGGCCGCGCGCACCCCGACTACGGGGATGGATCCATCGCCGCAGCGGCGCTGTCGCTGCGGCGCGGGGAGGGCGCCGGAGGCGGGCGGCGGGACCTGCTCTCCGCCGGCGCCGTGGTGTGCCGCATGCTGGCCGAAAGACGCAGGTCGGCGCGCGGTTCTTGTGTTGATGAGAGCGTGATTGGAAAATGACATGGAATTTCTGAGCATCGGTATCGAGAGCGTCGCCGCGGCCATTCCGGCGATCTTCGAGGTGGCCTTCGCGGCCGTGGCGCTCGCGTCGGCGATCACGGCGCTGACGCCGACGCCGCGCGACGACGTCTTCGTGGGACAGCTCTACAAGATCCTCGAAGCCGTCGCGCTGAACGTGGGCGCCGCCAAGCAGGTGGCGCCCAACAAGCTCGGCGGGCGCTTCGTCGCCGGCTGACCCCTGCAAAAAGTAATCGGCGCGGTTGAAATCGGCCGCGCCGGCCACGATACCTCTCTCAAGCGCCGGACGTGGAATGCGGGAGAGGCTCAATGGCGATCACCGAACGCCGCCAGGCGGTGGCAGAGGTCGACCCGGTCTGGACGACCATCCGAGCGGAAGCCGAGGCGATGGCCCTGGCCGAACCGCTGGTCGCCAGCATGGTGCACGCCGTCGTGCTGCATCATCACTCGCTGGAGGACGCGCTCAGCTTCAGGCTCGCGCAGAAGCTCGGCGACGCCGAACTGCCGGCGATGCTGCTCCGCGAACTCGCGGGCGAGGCTTTCGCAGCCGACGCCGGCATCGCCGAGGCCGCCCGCGCCGACATCGTGGCGGTGCGGGAGCGCGACCCCGCGTGCAGCCGCCTGATCGATCCGGTGCTCTATCTCAAGGGATTTCAGGCGCTGACGGCCCATCGCGTCGCGCATTGGCTCTGGTCGCGGCGGCGCACCGACCTCGCGCGGCATCTGCAGATGCGCATGTCTGAAGCCTTTTCCGTCGACATCCATCCCGCCGCGCGGTTCGGAAAGGGCATCATGATCGACCACGCCCACGGGATCGTCGTCGGCGAGACGGCCGTGGTCGGCGACGACGTATCGATGCTGCACAACGTCACGCTCGGCGGCACCGGCAAGGAGGACGGCGACCGCCATCCGAAGGTCGGGTCGGGCGTGCTGATCGGGGCGGGCGCCAAGATCCTCGGCAACATCCACATCGGCGCGTGCAGCAGGGTGGCGGCGGGCTCGGTGGTCCTGGCGGACGTGCCGCCCTGCAAGACCGTCGCGGGCGTTCCTGCGCGCATCGTCGGCGACGCGGGCTGCTCCAACCCCTCGCGCAGCATGGACCAGATGATCCAGCCGGCGCCCGAGGACATCGTTCCCGACTGCTGACGCAGCCAGTAAAGCGCCGCTCCGGGAAGGCGGTCCCGGAGCGGCTCGGGCCGTTCAGACGAGCATCGCCATCGGGTCTTCGAGCAGACGCTTGAACTCGGTGAGAAACTGGGCGCCGAGCGCGCCGTCGATCACCCGGTGATCGACGGAGAGCGTCACGCTCATCACCGTAGCGAGCGCGATCTCCTCCCCACGCGCCACCGGTTTCCGCGCGCCGGCGCCGACCGCCAGGATCGAGGCGTGGGGCGGGTTGATGACGGCGTCGAAATTGTCGATGCCGAACATGCCGAGGTTCGAGATCGCGAAGGCCCCGCCCTGGTACTCGTTCGGCGCCAGCTTGCGGCTCCGGGCGCGGGCGGCGAGGTCCTTCATCTCGGTCGACAGCGTCGAGAGCGACTTCATGTGCGCGTCGCGCAGGACCGGCGTGAAGAGCCCGCCCTCGATGGCGACGGCCACCGCCACGTCGGACGCCTTGAACTGCAGCACGCGGTCTCCGGCCCAGACGGCGTTGCAGCCCGGCACCTTCTGCAGGGCGAGCGCCGAGGCCTTGATGACGAAGTCGTTGACCGAGAGCTTGACCCCGCTGTCCGCGAGGCGCTGATTCAGAGTCGCCCGCAGCGCCATCAGAGGGTCGAGTTCGACGTCGCGGCGCAGGTAGAAATGCGGGATCGTCTGCTTGGCTTCCGACAGGCGCGCCGCGATGGTCTTCCGCATGCCGTCGAGCTCGATCTCCTCGAAAGCCCGGTCGGCGTAGACCTTGCGAAGCGTCTCCAGCGACTGGCCGGCGGGGGCAGCCTTCGCCTGCGCCGTCGCGGGGGCCGGCGCCGCCGGCGCGGAGGCGGCCGCCGGCTTGGGAGCGGCCTGGGCGCCCTCGACATCCGCCTTTACGATGCGCCCATGCGGGCCTGAGCCCTTGACGGACCCGAGGTCCAGCCCCTTCTCGGCTGCAAGCCGACGCGCAAGCGGCGAGGCGAAGATGCGGTCGCCGCTCTCGGCGCGCGGCGCCGCCGGCGCAGGCGTCGCCGCCGCGGCTGCCGCGGCGGGTTGCGAAGCGGGCGCCGGAGCGGCCTTGGCAGATTCGACGGGCTCTGCGGACGCCGACCCCGCCGCCTTGTCGATATCGCCGGCGTCCTCGCCCTCCTGAAGCAGGATCGCGATGGGGTCGTTGACCTTCACCGACTGGGAGCCCTCGGCGACGAGCAGCTTGCCGATCACCCCGTCCTCGATGGCCTCGAACTCCATCGTGGCCTTGTCGGTCTCGATCTCGGCGATCACGTCGCCCGAGCGGATCGTGTCGCCCTCCTTCACGCTCCATTTGGCGAGCGTGCCCTCCTCCATGGTCGGGGAGAGGGCGGGCATGAGAATCGTCACTGGCATGGCGCGTCTCCCCTCAGCGGTAGCAGACGGACTTGGCCGCCGCGACGACCTCCGCCGTTGTGACGAGGGCGAGCTTTTCGAGATTGGCCGCATAGGGCATCGGCACGTCCTTGCCGGTGAGGTTGATCACGGGCGCGTCGAGCCAGTCGAAGGCCTGTTGCATCAGCACGGCCGAGATGTGGTTGCCGATGGCGCCGACGGGCCAGCCTTCCTCCACGGTGATGCAGCGGTTGGTCTTCTTGACCGAGTTTACGACCGTCGCGGTGTCTAGCGGGCGCAGGGAGCGCAGGTCGACGACCTCCGCCTCGACGCCTTCGCCGGCCAGCGCCTCGGCCGCCTGCATCGCGTAGGTCATGCCGATGCCGAAGCTGACGATGGTGAGGTCGGTTCCCTTTCGGGCCACGCGGGCCTTGCCGATCGGCACCGTGAAATCGTCGAGCTGCGGCACCTCGAAGGACTTGCCGTAGAGGATCTCGTTCTCGAGGAAGATCACAGGGTTGGGGTCGCGGATGGCCGACTTCAGCAGGCCCTTCGCGTCGGCCGCCGTGTAGGGCATGCAGACCTTGAGGCCGGGAATGTGCGCGTACCACGCCGCATAGTCCTGGCTGTGCTGGGCGGCGACGCGGGCGGCGGCGCCGTTGGGGCCGCGGAACACGATCGGGCAGCCCATCTGACCGCCGGCCATGTAGAGCGTCTTGGCGGCGGAGTTGATGATCTGGTCGATGGCCTGCATCGCGAAGTTGAACGTCATGAACTCCACGATCGGCCGCAGGCCGCCGAACGCGGCGCCGACCGCGAGACCGGCGAAGCCGTGCTCGGTGATCGGGGTGTCGACGACGCGCTTGGAGCCGAACTCGTCGAGCAGCCCCTGGGTGATCTTGTAGGCGCCCTGATACTCCGCGACTTCCTCGCCCATGATGAACACGCGGTCGTCGCTGCGCATCTCCTCGGCCATGGCGTCGCGCAGCGCCTCGCGCACGGTCTGGGTGGCGAAGGTGGTTCCCTCGGGCACTTCCGGGGCCTCGTCTGCGGCCGGTTCCGGTGCCTTTGGCGCAGCGGGCGGCGGCGCGCGCTCGGGCTCGGGCGCGGCGGCCGCCGGCGTCGCGGGCGGGGAGGCGGGCTTGGCCTCGGTCTCGCCGTCCTCGAGCAGCACGGCGATGGGCGTGTTGACCTTCACGCCCTGAGCGCCTTCGGCGACGAGCAGTTCGCCGATCACGCCCTCGTCGACCGCCTCGAACTCCATGGTCGCCTTGTCGGTCTCGATCTCGGCGATGACGTCGCCGGCCTTGACCGCATCGCCCTTCTTGACGCTCCAGCGCGCCAGGGTGCCCTCCTCCATGGTGGGGGAGAGGGCGGGCATCAGGATCTGGATGGACATGTCTTCAGGCCCCCTCAGGCGTCGGCGTAAATGTCGGTCCAGAGCTCGGCCTCGTCAGGCTCCGGGCTCTCCTGGGCGAAGGCGGCGGCGGCGTTGACCTCGTCGCGCACCTCCTTGTCGATGGCCTTGAGGTCGTCCTCGCCGTCGCCCGCCTCGAGCAGCAGCTTGCGCACGCGCTCGATGGGGTCCTTCTCCTCCCGCATCTTGGTGACTTCCTCGCGCGTCCGGTACTTCGCGGGGTCGGACATCGAGTGGCCGCGGTAGCGGTAGGTGTTGAGCTCCAGGATGTAGGGGCCGTCGCCGTCGCGGCAGTGCTTCAGCGCCTTCTCGCCGGCGGCCTTCACGGCGAGGAAGTCCATCCCGTCGACCGCCTCGCCTGGGATGTTGAACGCCGCCCCGCGGGTGTAGAGCGCGGGCGTCGAGGAGGAGCGCGCCAGCGACGTGCCCATGGCGTACTGGTTGTTCTCGATCACGAAGATCACCGGCAGCTTCCACAGCGAGGCCATGTTGAAAGCCTCGTAGATCTGGCCCTGGTTGGCGGCGCCGTCGCCGAAATAGACCATCGAGACCTTGCCGTTCCCGAGATACTTGTTGGCGAAGCCAAGTCCCGCGCCGATCGGCACCTGCGCGCCGACGATGCCGTGGCCGCCGTAGAACGCCTTCTCCTTGGAGAACATGTGCATCGAGCCGCCCTTCCCCTTGGAATAGCCGCCGATGCGCCCCGTCAGCTCCGCCATCACGCCCTTGGCGTCCATGCCGGTGGCCAGCATGTGGCCGTGGTCGCGATAGGAGGTGGTGGTCTGGTCGCCGTCCACCGCCGCCGCCATCAGGCCGACGACGACGGCTTCCTGCCCGATGTAGAGGTGGCAGAAGCCGCCGATGAGGCCCATGCCGTAGAGCTGGCCGGCCTTCTCCTCGAAGCGGCGGATCAGCAGCATGTCGCGATAGGCCTTGCGAAGCTCCTCCGTCTTCGCCGCTGCGGCCTTGGTGGTTCTGCGCGTCGCCATGGGGATCGTCCCTTCCCTGGTCAGTCGTCGCCGGCCGGCTGTGCGGCCGTTGGTGTTGATGCTGCGGCTCTTAGCGCGACAGTCGTTCGTCTGCGCGCATCAGCCCGAGAACGTCGCGGGCGCTTTCGTCGAGCAGGTCGAGGTCGAGATACGCCGTGTCGAGCCGCTGGGCGCGGTTCTCCATCGCGGCGCGCTCAGTGCGCAGCAGCGCAAGTTCGGAGGTGAGCTTCGCTTCTTCCGCCTCGATGGCGATCATGGCGAAGACGCCGTAGTCGCCCTGGAGCGCATGGTGGCCGAAGTTGGCGAGGCCCGCGAGCATCAGCAGCGCGAACACCGCGTCGATCACCTTGACGCCCTTGCCCTCTCCGGCCATTCGGCCCCTCCCTGCAGCGGCTTCGCCGCGCCCTCGCATGCGACTATGCGCGATGACGCGGCGGAGCGAAACCCGCCTCGCGCGCCTTGCCGATCAGGCGCGAAGGATGGAGCGCCCGGCGTAGACCGCGGTGTCGCCGAGCTGCTCCTCGATGCGGATCAGCTGGTTGTACTTCGCCAGCCGGTCCGACCGCGCCAGGGAGCCGGTCTTGATCTGCCCGCAGTTGGTGGCGACGGCGAGGTCGGCGATGGTGGCGTCCTCGGTCTCGCCGGAGCGGTGCGACATCACGGCGGTGAAGGCGGCGCGGTGGGCGGTCTCGACGGCCTCCAGCGTCTCGGTCAGCGTGCCGATCTGGTTGACCTTCACGAGGATCGAGTTCGCCGCGCCGCTCTCGATGCCGCGGTTGAGCCGCTCGGTGTTGGTCACGAACAGGTCGTCGCCGACGAGCTGGCAGCGTTCGCCCAGAAGGTCGGTGAGCGTCGCCCAGCCCTCCCAGTCGTCCTCGGCCATGCCGTCCTCGATGGAGAGGATCGGGTAGCTGTCGACAAGCGCGGCGAGGTACTCCGCCATCTCGCCCGAGCCGAGCTTCTTGCCCTCGCCCTTGAGGTCGTAGACGCCGCCCGCGAAGAACTCGGTGGAGGCGGCGTCGAGCGCCAGCATCACGTCGTCGCCGGGCTTGTAGCCGGCCTTCTCGACCGAGCGCATGATGAAGTCGAGCGCGTCGCGGGTGGAGCCGAGATTGGGCGCGAAGCCGCCCTCGTCGCCGACATTGGTGTTGTGCCCGGCCGCCGACAGCTCCTTCTTGAGCGTCTGGAAGATCTCCGCGCCCACGCGCACGGCGTCCGCCAGCGTGTCGGCCCCGACCGGCATCACCATGAACTCCTGGATGTCGATCGGGTTGTCGGCGTGCGCGCCGCCGTTGATGATGTTCATCATCGGCACGGGCAGGGTGCGCGCGCCGACGCCGCCGACATAGCGGTAGAGCGGCAGGCCGACGCTCTCGGCCGCGGCCTTCGCGGCGGCGAGGCTGACGCCGAGGATCGCGTTGGCGCCCAGGCGGCTCTTGTTCGGCGTGCCGTCGAGGTCGATCATCACCTGGTCCAGCGCGGTCTGCGCCGTGGCGTCGGCGCCGGCCAGCGCCTCGAAGATCTCGCCGTTGACCGCGGCGACGGCCTTGAGCACGCCCTTGCCGCCGAAGCGCGCCTTGTCGCCGTCGCGCAGCTCCACCGCCTCATGCGCGCCGGTGGAGGCGCCGGAGGGCACCGCGGCGCGGCCCATCGCGCCGTCCTCCAGCAGCACCTCGACCTCGACGGTGGGGTTGCCGCGGCTGTCGAGCACTTCGCGGCCGGTGATCTCGATGATGGCGCTCATGGGGCGTTTCCTTGGGCGGAGAATGGGGGCGGGATATGGGGGGGTCAGGACGACCGTGTGGCGCGCCGCCGGCCGTAGAGCTCCAGCCGGTGGCCGATGAGCTCGTAGCCGAGCCGCTCCGCGACGCGGCGCTGAAGCGCCTCGATCTCGGCGTCGACGAACTCGATCACCTCGCCCGACGTCACGTCGATGAGGTGGTCGTGGTGGTCCCGGTCGGCGTCCTCGTAGCGGGCGCGGCCGTCGCGGAAGTCGTGGCGCTCAAGGATGCCGTGCTCCTCGAACAGCTTGACGGTGCGGTAGACGGTGGCCAGCGAGATGTTGGCGTCGCGCGACGCCGCGCGGCGGTGAAGCTCCTCGACGTCGGGATGGTCCTCGCTGTCGCCGAGGATGTCGGCGATGGTGCGGCGCTGCTCGGTCATGCGCAGACCCTGCGCCTCGCACCGGCCGATGATGCTGTCGCGATCGCTTTCGCGGCCCATGCGCTGACGCCCGTTCTGCGTGCCTTGCGCGGCCTCATAGCGGGTAGCGCCGCGCAGGGCAATCGAACGACCGGGGGCGCGGCGATCCCGCGCGGCGCTAGCGCGGTTTCGCGCCCGCGCTTCCGCCCGGGCTTCCGGCCCCGTTTCCGGCCGCGCGCTCGCGCGCCTTTGCTTCGTCCCAAAGGGCGTCCATCTCGGCGAGGGTCGACTCGGTCGGCGTGCGGCCCTGGGCGGCGAGCGCGGCCTCCACGGCGCCGAAGCGTCGCTCGAACTTCGCGTTGGCGCGCCGGAGCGCGGCGTCGGGGTCGACGCCCATGTGGCGCGCGAGGTTGACCATCACGAACATCAGGTCGCCGAACTCGTCCTCCAGCGCGTCCGCGTCGCCGCGGGCGGCCTCGATCTCGCGCGCCTCCTCGACGATCTTGTCGAGAACGTCGGCCGCGCTCGGCCAGTCGAAGCCGACGCGCGCCGCCCGCGCCTGAAGTTTTCGCGCGCGGGTGAGGCTCGGCAGCCCCGCCGCCACGCCGTCGAGCGCGCCGGCGGCCTCGCGCCCCTTCGCCGCCCGCTCGGCGGCCTTGATCGTCTCCCAGGCCTCCGTCTGCCCCTCGGCGTCGCGCCCGTCCGGCCCGTGGTCGAAGACGTGCGGGTGCCGGCGGATCATCTTGGCGCAGACGCCCGCGGCGACGTCGTCGAAGCCGAAGGCGCCCCGCTCCTCGGCCATCTGCGAATGGTAGACCACCTGCAGCAGGAGGTCGCCGAGCTCGTCGGCGAGGTCGCCCATGTCCCCGCGCGCGATGGCGTCGGCCACCTCGTAGGCCTCCTCGATGGTGTAGGGCGCGATCGAGGCGAAGTCCTGCTCCAGATCCCAGGGGCAGCCGCCCTGAGGGTCGCGCAGCGCGCGCATGACGGCGCGGAGCCGCGCGACGGGGTCGGCGTCGTCGGGCGCAGGCGCGGGGGCGGCGCGCCGCTCAGACATAGAGCGCGACGGCCGTCAGCGCGGCGACGAACTGCACGATATTGATCGCCATCGAAACGCCGTGCAGCCGGCCGAACCAGCGCCCCGCGCCGGCGTCGCCTGCGGCCTGCCGGTCGCGCAGCGCGTTGATGCGCGGCATCAGCACCTGCCGCGCCAGCAGCCCCAGGACCGTCACGCCGACCATCATCTTGGCGAGCCCAGGCGCGGGCCCGACCAGCGCGATCGTCGAGAACGCCGCGGCGCCGATCACGAACAGATAGTAGTGCGGAAAAAGCCCGCGCACGAACCGGCCCGCCGTCTCGGCCGGCAGCGCGCGGAACGCGGTCGGCGCGACGACGAATGAGAAGAGCCCCATGCCGCCGATCAGAATCCCCAGCGCCAGCGGCGCGACAATCTCGTGCATCCCTCGTCTCCCAGCCTTGCGTGGGCGCTCATCTAGCAGACCGGGCGGCGCTGTCACGCGCCCTGCCGCATGGCGGCGGTTTGCAATTCTCGGCGTTCTGCGTGAAGTTGTTGCATCGCAAGCATCCCATGCCGCCGCCCAAAATCCATGTGAAGGAGCGATCCATGACCGAGCAGACGGCATTCGACGCGCCGCCGGAGAGCGTGATCGATACTGATTATGAAATCGGTCAAGACAATATTCAGGGAAAGGTCGGTCCATTCGAGCTCGACATACATAATCCGGTCTT
>CAYGUQ010000104.1:0-10370 GCA_964352995.1 uncultured Rhodobacterales bacterium | reverse complement strand
CCTGTGCGCCGCCGGCGCGGGCGGCGGCGCGCACGGCGGCGCACAGGCGCGCCTCGTCCGGGCCGACATGGGGGCAGCGCGCGTCATGCCGGCGGATGCGCCGCGCGGCGCCGTCCGCCACCGCCCACACGAAGGCGTCGAGCGCGCGCATCGACCTGCCCGCCGCCGCCTCGCCGAGCGCGCGCGAAAGCAGTTCGCGCGCCGTGCGTTGCTGCTCAGGGCCGCAGAGCCACAGGCGCAGGCTGAGCAAGAAGCGCTGGTCTGCTTCGTCGTAGCGTTCGAGCAGGCTTCGGACCTCGCCGTCGAGCTCCTCGCCGCCGCTCGTCTTCGCTTTCGCCGCCATGGCGACCACTCCCGATACGCAAGGCCGCGGCCCCGCCGCAACGCGGCGCGGGCCCTCCCCGACTATTCTTGATCAAAATAGTCGGAAATGCCAGCGGCCAGAACGCGGCGCGCCGCTCGGGCGACGCGATGCCGCAGAGCGGCGCGTCACTGGGCGGCCATGCCGGGGAAGAGGTAGAAGCCCTGCGCCTTGAAGTCGTAGTCGGGGTCGTCCCAGGCGATCATCTTGCCGGGGTTGAGCAGGCCCTTGGGGTCGGTCTCGCGCTTGAAGCCGAGCTGCGCGAGGTCGGACTGCTTCATGCCGCCCTCCTCCAGCGTGTAGCGGTGCGGGTTGAAGACGGGGCAGCCGCGCGCCTCGTGACCGGCGACGATCGCGTCGAGCCGCGCCTCGTCGGTGAAGCGCACGAGCGGCAGGCCCATGCCGCGCACCTTCCCGTCGAACCGCACGAACTCGACATGGCCGGGAACCTCGTCGCCGTAGACGTCGGCCATCTCGACGATCTTCTCCACGGTCGGCTCGCCGTAGAGCACCTGAAGATAGGTGATCGACGGATCGACGCGCAGGGCGCGCAGCGTCGTGTGGTTCCAGCCGAGCTCGTAGGCCGGCGGCAGCCCCTCGGTGGCGTCGCGGTCGGAGCGGAACAGGAAGCGCGCGGCCGGCCAGCGGGCGGCGAAGGCCTCCAGCGCGCCCATCGCGTGCGGCGCCGCCATCGCAATGACGAGATGGTCGCCCTCGCCGATGAACGGCGCATGGCGCTTGAAGAAGTTCTGGCCGACGGGCGCGGCCACCGTGCAGAGCTGCTTGAGCAGGATCCCGTCCTGATGACCCAGCGCATGGGCGAAGGCGTTGGCCTCCCGCCACGCATCGAAGCCGAGCAGGACGTCGCGCCAGTCATAGGCCGGGGCGAGGGGGGCCTCGACCTCGGTGACGACGCCGTTGACGCCGTAGGCGTGGCTGGCCTTGTGGATGTCGTCGCCGGTCAGCCGCAGGGTCCGGGGCTCGGCCTCGCAGGTCATGAGCGTCAGCGACAGGATGTTGCCGGCGTCGCGCAGGCCGCCCCAGCGGATCGAGCCTACCCCGCCCGAGCCGCCGGCCACGAAGCCGCCGATGGAGGCGGTCTGCGCGGTGGACGGATGCATCCGCAGCTCCTGCCCGGAATCGGCGCGGGTGCGGCGGTCGATCTCGGCGATGATCGCGCCGGCCTCGGCGCGCACCCGGCCCGGCGCGATCTCCACCACCCGGTCGAAGTGCTTCATGTGCAGCACCATGCCGCCGGCGAGCGGCATCGCCTGGCCGTAGTTGCCGGTGCCGGCGCCGCGGGTCGTCACGGGCACGTCATGGGCGTAGGCGGCGGCGAGCGCGCGGCGCAGTTCGTCCGCATCCCGCGGCGCGACGACGAAATCGGCGGTCAGATGGTCCATCCGCGCCTTGAGCACGGGCGAGTACCAGAAGAAGTCGCGGCTCTTCTGCTTCACCGTGGCGGGCGTGTCGTCGATGTCGAGGCCCGCGAGCGCGGCCTTGCAGCCCGCGATGTCAGGTCTGGCGGCGGTCATCGGCGGGTCTCCTGAAGGGCGGCGCGGTCTCAGGGCTGCGCCGGCTCGGGCGCGAACAGCGGGTCGAGATCGGCGTAATCGGGCGGGCGCGCGTCGATCGCCCGTCCGTCGCGGATAACCAGCCGGTCGGAGTGCGGGCGCGAGAGCAGTTCGGTCCATTCCCGCGCCGGAAAGGCGACGAGGTCGGCCGGCGCGCCCTCGGCGAGGACGCCCGCCTTCACCCCCATGACGCGCGCCGGCGTCGCGGCGAACGCCTCGGGCCAGTCGCCGACGGGATGGTCCAGATGCGCGACGCGGACGGCCGCCCGCATCACTTCGAGCATGTCGTGGTCGCCATAGGCGTAGAACGGGTCGCGGGTGTTGTCGGAGGCGAAGGCGACCGGAACGCCCCGCGCCTTCAGCTCGTGCACGAGCGTCACGCCGCGCGAGCGCGGCGTGCGTCCGGCGTGCCGATCCTGCAAGTAAAGGTTGCAAAGCGGCAGCGACACGACCGAGAGCGCCGCCTCCGCGACGAGGTCCATCGCAGCCGACGCCTCCGCGTCCGGCTGGCGGGCGAGCGAGCAGCAATGGCCGCAGAGCGCCCGGCCCGCGAAGCCGCCGCGCAGCACGGCGAGCGCGACCTCGCGCAGCGTCGCGACCTCGGGGTCCTGAGTCTCGTCGACGTGGAAATCGACGTCCAGCCCGCGCTCGGCGGCCATGCGCAGCATCAGGTCGAGGCGTTCCGCGACGTCGGGGACCGGGAACGTCACCGCGCCAAGCACACCGCCGTGGCGCGCCACGACGTCCGCCGTGTCTCGGAATTCGTCGCTTCCCACCATGTCGATGGGAACGAGGCAGACGGCCTGCAGCGCGATGCGGCCCGCCCAGCGGTCCCGCGCCTCGGCGAAGACGGGCCAGCTGATCCCGGTCTGCGGGCCGATGCTGTCGAGATGCGTGCGCATCGCCACCGTGCCGTGGGCGTAGGCGCAGCGCAGGCCGAACTCCATCCGCGCAGCGACGTCGCGCGCGCTCCAGCGCGCCGCCCGGTCCGCCGCGACGCTCTCCAGCGCGCCTGCGAAGCTGCCGTCGGGGTTGGGCGTGCGGGGCCAGACGTGCCCCTTGTCGAGATGGGTGTGGCAGTCGACGAAGCCGGGCAGGACGATGCAGCCGCGCAGGTCCAGCGCCGGCGCGTCCTTCGGCCCGTCGAAGGCGATGCGCCCCTTCGTCAGCCAGATGTCGCGCAGGCCCCCGTTCAGGAGCCGCGCGTTCGCGAGACGGCAGTCGCCGTCGGGAAGGGTCCACCGGCTCATCGCTCCCGCCTCATTGCGCTCTCGTGCCACTTGCGCAGCGCCAGCCACTGCAGCAGCGCCGTCGCGGCGAAGATCGCGACGCCGGCCAGCGCGATCAGCAGCAGGGCCGCGAACATGCGCGGGATGTTGAGGCGGTAGGACGCCTCGAGGATGCGGAACGCCAGCCCGCCGTTGGTGCCGGTCGATCCGGCGACGTACTCCGCGACGATGGCGCCGATCAGCGACAGGCCGCCGGCGATGCGAAGCCCGCCGAGGAAGTAGGGCAGGGCCGAGGGCGCCTGAAGATGGCGCAGCCGCTGCCATCGCGTTGCGCCGTAGATGGTGAACAGGTCGTCGAGATTGTGGTCGACCGATCTCAGCCCCAGCGTGGTGTTGGAGAGGATCGGAAAGAACGCCACGATCCACGCGCAGATCAGCAGCCCCGCCGTCGGGCTCTCGACATAGATGAAGATCAGCGGCGCGATGGAGACGATCGGGGTCACCTGCAGGATCACGGCGTAGGGAAAGAAGCTCATCTCCACCCACCGCGACAGCGAGAACAGCACCGCGAGGCCGCCGCCAACCAGCACCGCCGTCGCCAGCGCGAGCAGGGTGATCCTGAGGGTCACGAGCAGGGCGCCGAACAGCACGTCCCAGTCCTCGAAGAGCTGGGAGACGACGCGGCCCGGCCCAGGCAGGATGTAATGCGGCACGGCGTAGGCCGTGACGAACCACTGCCAGAGCAGGATCGTCCCGACGACGACGATCAGCGGCAGGGCGACCGCGCCGATCCGCTCGCGCCGGGCGCGGCGGGCGCGGGCGGCCTCCTCCGCGTCGAGCGGGAGGCTTCGCGGCGCGGCGCGGTCGATGTCCGCCGGCGCGCTCACGCCTGCGCCATCGCGGTCTTGAGCGCATCCGAGACGCGCCGGCACTGCTCGGCGTATTCCGGCGCCGTGCGGAAGGCGTCGTCGCGCCGGGCGGGCGCCTCGACCGCGATCTCCTCCACCACGCGGCCGGGCCGCGCCGCCATCACCACCACCCGGTCCGAGAGAAAGACGCTCTCGAACACCGAGTGGGTGACGAACACCACGGTGCAGCCGAGCCGGGCCTTGAGCGCCAGCACGTCGTCGTTGAGCTTGAAGCGGGTGATCTCGTCGAGCGCCGCGAAGGGCTCGTCCATCAGCAGCAGCTTCGGGCGCGTGACCATGGCGCGGGCGATGGAGACGCGCATCTTCATGCCGCCGGAGAGCTCGCGCGGATAGGCCTTCGCGAAGCCGTCGAGCCCGACCGAGGCGAGGCTCTCCTCGACCTGCGCCCGCGCGGCGGCCCGGCCGGCGCCCCTGAGACGCAGCGGCAGCCACACGTTGTCGAAGACCGTGGACCACGGCGCCAGCGTCGGCTCCTGGAACACGACGCCCAGCGCGGCCTCCGCCCCCTCGCGCCAGCGGATGCGGCCGCGCGTCGGCTGCGAGAGCCCCGCGATCAGCCGCAGCGCGGTGGACTTGCCGCAGCCAGACGGCCCCAGCAGCGACAGGAACTCGCCGTCGCGCACGCTCAGCGACATGCCGTCGAGGGCGGTCGTCACGCCCCCGAAGACCTTGGTGACGCCGTCCAGCCGAAGCAGGGGGGCGGACATGGCGCGCTCCGGCCTCTGCGCTCAGTTGCCGATCAGCGCCTTCTGCAGCGGCAGCGCGGCGCCGGTGTTGGCGAACTCCAGCGTGTAGGCGCGCGAGATGTCCAGCCCGTCCTCGATGACGCCCGCCGCGACCATGTTCTCGTAGAACGAGGTCATGCGCGCGTCGGTCATGGCGCCGACGCCCATGGTCTCGGCGTCGCCGCTGATGACGATGCCGTAGTCGGTCAGCGCCTCGATCGCGAAGTCGATCTGGTCGTCGCGCATGTCGGGGTTGTCGGTCTTGATCATCTCGCGCGCGGCGGCGTTGTCGCCGAAGAGGAAGTTGACCCAGCCCTTCGCCGTCCCCTCCACGAAGCACTTCACGTCCTCGGGGCGGGTCTCCAGCGTCTCGCGCGTCACCTCGATGGTGGTGGAGTAGCTGTCGAAGCCGAAGTCGGCGAGCAGCCAGACGTCCGGCGCGAAGCCCGCCTCGGTCTCGATCGAGTAGGGCTCGGAGGTGACGTAGCCCTGCTGGCCCGACCGCTCGTCGGCGAGGAACGGCGCGGAGTTGAAGGTGTAGGGGCGGCGCTGCGCGTCGGTGAAGCCGTAGGCCGCCTTCATCCACTGGTAGTAGCTCTGGTAGCCGGCGTCGCCGATGAGCAGGGTGAGATCCTTCAGGTCCTCGAACTTCTCCGCCACGCCGGGATGGGTCATGATGACCTGCGGCTCCTTCTGGAAGCTCGCGGCGACCACGACGACGGGAATGTCCTCGCGCAGGGCGTTGAAGGGCTGGAGCATGTTGCCGCCCATGTAGCCGTCGACGCGGCCGGCGAGCATGAGCGCCCGGCCGTTCACCTGCGGGCCGCCGGGCGTGATGGAGACGTCGAGCCCGCAGGCCGCGTAGGTTCCGTCGGCGATGGACTGGTAGAAGCCGCCATGCTCGGCCTGCGCGACCCAGTTGGTCGCGTAGCGGAACGGTCGAAGGTCCTGAGCCATGGTCGGCGAAGCGATGGCGGCGAAGGCGAGTGCGGCTGCAAGGCGCATGGCGGTCTCCCGTGCGACGACGCGGCGTCGGCTGAACTGACCGCTAGTTAAAGAGCGACGCGCGCCGGTGTCGAGGCGCACTCGGCGAAGTTTCGCGCGCAGGCGCCGCTCTGCCGGAAAAAGCGGCGCCGCGCGCTTTCGCGTCGCGCGTCCGCGGGCGATGCTGCGGCGAGCATCCTGCACGGAGTCGCCCATGCGCACGCTTTCGCCGTCCGCCATCCGCCCGCCCTTCGCGCGCTACGCCCATGGCGTGGAGGCGCCGGCCGGCGCGCGCCTCGTTGCGGTGTCCGGCCAGCTCGGCGTCGGGCCCGACGACACGGCGCCGGAGGGGGCCGAGGCGCAGGCGCGCCTCTGCTTCGCCAACATCGCCGCCGTTCTCGCCGAGGCCGGCATGGGCGTGGCGGACGTGCTGCGGCTGAACGCCTATGTCGTCGGGCGCGAGCACCTCGCCGGCTACATGGCTGCGCGGGACGCGTGGGTCGGCGCGCATCTGCCCGCCTCCACGCTGATGATCGTCTCGGGCTTCGCGCGGCCCGAGTTCGTCGTCGAGGTGGAGGCGCTCGCCGCGCGCGCTCCCTAGGCGCTGACGAGCCGTCGGTCCGCCCGCAGAGACAGCGCCAGCGCCGCCAGCACTACCGCGCCGCCGCACAGGTTGACCCACAGCGGCGACGGCCAGACCGTCGCGAGGCCCGCGGCGAAGACGACCGCGCGCAGCGGCAGGGGCAGCCGCGTCTCCATCCAGCCCTCCATGCCCGCCGCGAGCCCGTAGACGCCGATCAGCGCGAAGCCGAACGCCTGCAGCGCCGCCAGCGGATCGCCCGAGAGCAGCGGCGTGTAGGCGAAGAGCACCGGCACGATGTAGAGGCCCTTGGCGAGCTTCCAGCTCGCGAGCCCCGTGCCGAGCGGCGACGCCTTGGCGATGGCGGCGGCGGTGAAGGCGGCGAGGCAGACCGGGGGCGTCACGTTGCTGTCCTGGCTCAGCCAGAAGATGATCATGTGAGCCGAGAGCAGCGCCGCGGTCAGCGCCTCGCGCGAGACCACCAGCTCGCGCAACGGCGCGCGCACCTCCAGCGGCAGGCCCGCCACCAGCGCCGCGGCCTCCGCCTGGCCCATCGGCGCCGAGAGCGCGGCGGCCGCCTCCGGCGCGCCGAGCATGACGATGGGCAGCGCCGTCTGCGGCAGGGTTCCCGCCGCGATCTGCGCCGCGACGGCGGCGTCGGCGATCATGCCCGCCAGCGCCGGCGCCGAGAGCGTCGCCAGCACGATGTAGGCCGCCGTCACCGGCAGCCCCATGCCGAGCACGAGCGAGGCCAGCGCGATCAGCGCGATGGCGAGCAGCAGGTTGCCGCCGGCCCATTGCGAGATCATCAGCGAGAAGGTGTTGCCGACGCCCGCGGTGGTGATGACGTTGACGACGATGCCCACCGAGCAGAGCAGCACCGCCGTCGACACCATGTTGCGCGCGCCGAGCGCCAGCGCCTCGACGCAGGCGGCGGGGCCCATCCTCGTCTCGGTCAGCCAGCTGGCCGCGATGGTCGCGACGATGCCGATGACGGCGGCGTAGGCGGGCGTGAAGCCCCAGAGCAGCATCCCCACCACCACGCCGACCGGCAGGATGAAGCTCGCGCCGCCCTTGCGCAGCGCCTCGCCGAGCGTGATCTCCTCGCCCGGCATCGGGCCGAGCCCGAGCTTCTTGGCCTCGATGCGCACAAAGAAGGCGACCGAGGCGAAGTAGAGCAGCGCCGGCAGGGCGGCGACGGCCACGATGGTCTCGTAGGGGATCTGCGTGTAGCTCGCCATCACGAAGGCGCCGGCGCCCATGATTGGCGGCATGAGCTGCCCGCCGGTCGAGGCCGCGGCCTCGACGCCGCCGGCGAAGTGCGGCTTGAAGCCGGCCTTCTTCATCAGGGGGATGGTGATGACGCCGGTCGATGCGGTGTTGGCCACGGCCGAGCCGGAGATCGTGCCGGTCAGCGCCGAGGCGAGCACCGCCACGAGGCCGGGGCCGCCGATCAGCCTTCCGGCGGCGGCGCGCGCCAGCGCGATCACGAAGTCGCCCGCCCCCGACCGCAGCAGGAAGGCGCCGAAGATGATGAAGAGGAAGACCGTGGTGGCGGAGATGCGCGCGATGGTGCCGAACATCGCGTCGTCGCCGTAGAGCGTGCGGAACATCACCGTCTCCGGACTCAGGCCGGGGAAGGCGAAGACCCCCGGCATGAACTTGCCCCACCAGGCGACGTAGCCGAGCGAGAGGATGATGAGGATCGGGATGATCGGCCCGGCGGCGCGGCGCGTGAACTCCAGCGCGCCGAGCACGATCACGACGCCCGCGGCCCAGTCGAAGGGGCTGAGCCGCACGCCGCGGTCGTAGATCGCGCTCTCGTTGAAGCCGACCCACAGCGCCGCGGCGAGCACCAGAAGGCCGAAACCGAGATCGACCAGCCTGAGCGTTCCGCCGCGCGCCGCGTTGATCGCGGGCGTCCACAACGCCGCAAGCAGCGCGAAACCGCCGAAATGCAGCGCGTTGCGCGGCAGTTCGTCCATGAAGGGCCAGATCGCGACGGTCAGGTGAAAGACCGAGATCGCGACGGCGAGCGCCGTCGCGGCCCACAGCCACGCCCCGGTCAGGGCGCGCTGCGGGCCGGCGTCGGCCTCCGGTTCGGGGGCGCTCATGCCGCCGTCCGCGCCTCAGGCGCGGCTCACTCGGCGATCAGGCGCGCGGGGATGTCGAGGCCGGCCTCGCGGTAGAAGCGCAGCGCGCCGGGGTGCAGCGGCGCCGGCAGGCCCGCCAGCGCGCTCTCCAGCGACAGCGCGTCGGTCGCGGGATGGATCGCCTGCAGGAAGGCGAGGTTCTCGAACATCGTCTTGGTGATCTGGTAGACATGCTCCTCCGGCACGTCGGCGTTCACCGCGAGGAAGTTCGGCTGCGCGATGGTCGTGACGTCGTAGTCCTGCCCCGGATAGGTGCCGGCGGGGATCGGGTAGGCCGTCCAGAGCCCGAGGTCGCCGTTCGCCTCCTCGATCTGCGCGTCGCTGAAGCCGAGCAGCTTCACCGAACCGCCGGTCGCCGCGAAGAGCTGCGTGATCGCGCCCACGGGCACGCCCGCGGGGGTGGAGATGCCGGCGACCTGGCCGTTCTGCAGCGCCTCGGCCGCCGGGCCGTAGCCGCCGCCGACCAGCGTGAAATCCTCGTCGATGTTGAGGCCGAGATTGCCGAGGATGACGCGGTTGGAGCCGATGGTGCCGGAATTCGGGCTGCCTAGGGCGACCGAGGAGCCCTTCAGCGCCACGAAGTCGCTGATGGTGCCGCTGGAGGCGGCCGAGCCCTCCACCACGAAGTGCTCGACATTGGGCCAGAGCATCGAGATCGAGCGCACGTTCGCCTGCGGCCCGTCGGCCGCCACCGGCCCGAGGCCCTTCACGGCGTAATAGCCGAACAGGCCCTGAAGGATCGCGAACTGCGCCTCGTTCTCGCGCATCAGGCGGACGTTCTCGCCGGAGCCGGCGGAGGAGATGGCGGACATGCCGATCTTCTGCTGCGGCTCCAGCTTGACCTTGGTCAGCGTCGCCAGCGCGACGCCGACGGGATAGTAGGTGCCGCCGGTGGAGGCGGTCGACAGGATGTAGCTGCCGCCCTCCTGCGCCTGGGCGGGGGCGTGTGCCGCAATCGCGGCGGCGGCGAGCGCGCCGAGCGCGGCGCGGCGGGTGAAGGCGATCATCTGTAGCTCCCTGCTTCTCGCGCGGTTGGCCCGCGTCGGACGGGGAGACCTTAGTCGCAGCGATGCGCCCGCGCCAAGTCTCGCCGAGCCGGGCGGCGACGTCGCGCCGCCCGAAGGCCGCCCAAAGGCCGCCTGAAGGCCGCGTCAGCGGCGGCGTCGACCGACGAGCCCGCCGAGCCCGAGCGCGCCCAGCAGCAGCCACGCTCCGGCCGGCAGCGGGATCGGCGCCACGTCGGGCACGATGTCGATGTCGATGCGCGCGACCTGGAACGCGTCCGGATCGGTCAGGAAGTCGATCAGGCCGCCGTCCAGCGTGAAGCCCGCCGCCGTCTCGATCCCCGCGAAGGCGGCGAGGCCGAACAGGTTCTGCGTCACCACGCCGTTCTCGTCCGTCCCGAGGGTCGCGTCCACGCCCGCGACGAAGGCCGGGCCGTCGACCGGGTCGTTCGCCTCCGTCCCCGCATCGTAGATGTGGCGGCCGGTGACGTTGATGCTCAGGGGGCCCTTGAAGACGCCCGCGGCGTCGAACAGCTCATAGGCGACAGGGTCGTCGTTGCCGATGAAGGTGTCGTTGGAGGGCACGATCATCGAGAGGAACGTGAAGAACCGCTGGGCGGCGGGGTCGGCGACGTTGATTTCCACGAAGCCGCTCTCGCCCGCCAGCAGAGGCGGGATGGTCGGGCCGAACACTACGCCCGCGACCGCGTCGGGGTCGGCGGCGAGCCGCTCGGCGGGCAGGTCCGCGGGCGAGCCGAGCTCGGCGATGGTCTCGACGCCGAGCGAGGCGGGCTGGCCCTCCGTGAAGGCGTCGAACGAGCCGTCGTGCAC
>CAYGUQ010000103.1:0-10378 GCA_964352995.1 uncultured Rhodobacterales bacterium | reverse complement strand
CCGCCCCTCCAGCCCATGCGCGCTCATGCGCCGCCCTCCTCGGCGTGCTGGTGAACAACGCCGGGCTGGAGCGGATAACGCCGGTCGAGGACGCCT
The DNA here is from genome assembly GCA_964352995.1 of uncultured Rhodobacterales bacterium. GTDB lineage: Bacteria > Pseudomonadota > Alphaproteobacteria > Rhodobacterales > Rhodobacteraceae > Rubrimonas. The sequence continues at coordinate 10,282 of CAYGUQ010000103.1, read as the reverse complement.
CGCCGGAAGCCGCGGCGCTGTTCCGCCGCATTCTCGACGTCAACGTCTCGGGCATGGCGATCGTCACCGGGCAGGCGCTGGCGCTGATGGGCGCAGGCGCGCGGATCGTCAACACCGCCTCGGTCTGGGGGCGCGTCGCCGAGCCGCCGTTCGGGGCCTATGTCGCCTCCAAGCACGCCGTGATCGGGCTGACGAAGACATGGGCGCGCGAACTGGGGCCGCGGGGCGTGCGGGTGAACGCGGTGGCGCCAGGCTGGGTGCGCACCGAGGCCTCGATCCGCTCCGCCCGCGTGCTCGCGGCGCGGACGGGGCGCGACGAGGGCGCGGTGATCGCGGCGGTGGAGGCGGGACAGGCGCTCGGCGGCGGGCTGATGGAGCCGGCGGACGTCGTCGGCGCCTACCTGTTCCTCGCCTCCGACGCCTCGGCCAACATCACCGGGCAGACGCTGGGCGTGGACCGGGGGGAGACGCCGTGGTGAGGGTCGCGGTCGTCACCGGCGCGGCGAACGGCATCGGCCTCGCGACCTGCGCGGCGCTGCGCGCGGACGGGCTGGAGGTTCACGGGCTCGACCTGCGCGGCGCCGAGCTGACCGCCGACGTCAGCGACGCGGGCGCGGTGGCGCGGGCGCTCGCCCCCCTGCCCCGCATCGACGTGCTGGTGAACGCCGCGGGCGTGCTGATCGAGGGCGCGCTGGCCGACATGCCGCTCGCCGAGTTCGACCGGCAGGTGGCGGTCAACCTGCGCGGACCCTTCGTCGCGGCGCAGGCCGCGCTGGGGCGCATGCCGGAGGGCGGCCGCATCGTCAACGTCGCCTCGGAGCTCGCCTATCTCGGGCGCGAGGGCGCATCGGCCTACGCCGCCACCAAGGGCGCGATCCTGTCGATGACGCGCTCCTGGGCGCGTGAGCTGGCCCCGCGCATCCTCGTCAACGCCGTCGCGCCCGGACCGGTGGACACCGCGCTGCTCGGCTATGCGCGGATGAGCCCCGCCGAGCAGGCGCGGGAGGCCGCCAACCCGCTGGGGCGCATAGGCCGGCCGGAGGAGATCGCCGCGCTGATCGCCTTTCTCGCCAGCCCCGCTGCAAGCTTCGTCACCGGCCAGTGCTTCTCCGCCGACGGCGGGGCGGCGATGCACTGAGGGAGGGACCGCCGATGCTGCTTCACCCGCTGCCGTGGCCCGAGGGCAGGCGCCTCGCCGCCGCGATCACCTTCGACGTGGACGCCGACAGCCTGATCCGCACCGCCCGGCCCGAGGACGGCCATCTGCGGCTCGCGCCGGTCAGCATGGGGCGATACGGGCCGACGGTCGCCGTGCCGCGCATCCTCGACACCTATCGCCGCTTCGGCCTGCGCCAGACCTTCTTCATGCCGGCCTGGGTGATGGAGCGCTACCCGGCGACGGTGGAGGCGATCCTGACCGGCGGCCACGAGATCGGCCACCACTCCTGGCGGCACGAGGACCCGCTCGGCCACTCCGACGACCGCGAGGCGGAGCTCTTCGGCCGCGCCATGGAGACGCACCGGCGGATGACCGGGCGCGCGCCGCGCGGCTATCGCGCGCCGGTCTACAACGCGACGCCGCGGATCATCGACCGCCTGATCGCCGAGGGCTTCCTCTACGACAGCTCGCTGATGGCCGATGACATGCCCTATCTGCTGAGGACGCCGGCGGGCGAGCTGATCGAGATGCCGCCGCACTGGGGCGCCGACGACTGGCCGCCCTTCGCCCATTTCGAGGAGATCGGCTACCTGATGCCGGTGCGCGCGCCCTCGGACGGCCTGCGGCCGTTCTTCGAGGAATACGAGGCGATGCGGGCCGCGGGCGGTTTCTGGATGGCGGTGCTCCACCCGTTCCTGACCGGCCGCCTCGCCCGCTGGGCGGTCATGGAGCGGTGGCTGGAGGGCGTGCTGGAGACCGGCGAGGCGTGGTTCGCGCCGCTGGAGGACATCGCCGCCCACGCCGCCGCCCACCGCGACCGGCTGCGCGTGGACGTCATCGACGAGGCGGCGCCGTGACCGGCGCCCGCAATCCGCGACATGGCTTCAGGGGAGCTCACCATGGCCCACGGCTATGAGACCGGCAGGCTCAACCTGCCCTTCGTCGGCATCTCGACCTTCGGGAAGTCGCCCTATCAGCCGGACTGGAGCGCCATCGACGCCGACGTCGCGATCCTCGGCGCGCCGTTCGACTTCGGCACCCAGTGGCGCGCGGGGGCGCGCTTCGGCCCGCGCTCGATCCGCGAGGCCTCGACGCTGTTCTCGTTCGGCCACGCCGGCGCCTACGACCACGAGGACGACGTCACCTATCTCGACGGCGTGCGCATGGTCGACCTCGGCGACGCCGACATCGTGCACACCGACACGCTGACGAGCCACGCCAACATCGAGGCCGGCGTCCGCGCGATCCTGAAGGCCGGCGCGCTGCCGGTGGTGCTGGGGGGCGACCACTCGGTGAACATCCCCTGCGTGCGGGCGTTCTCCGAGGCCGGGCCGATCCACATCGTCCAGATCGACGCCCATCTCGACTTCGTGGACGAGCGCCACGGCGTGCGCTTCGGCCACGGCAACCCGATGCGCCGGGCGGCGGAGCAGGCGCATGTGACGGGGCTGACGCAGCTCGGCATCCGCAACGTCTCCTCCACCGCGCGGGACGGCTACGAGGCGGCGCGGGCCATGGGCTCCGACATCCTGTCGGTGCGGCAGGTCCGCGCGCTGGGCGCGGCGGCCACCGTCGCCCGCGTGCCCGAGGGCGCGCGGTGCTACGTGACCATCGACATCGACGGCTTCGACCCCTCCATCGCGCCGGGCACCGGCACGCCCTCGCATGGCGGGTTCCTCTACTACGACGTGCTGGAGATCCTCGCGGCGCTGGCGCAGCGCAACGAGATCGTCGGGATCGACCTCGTGGAGGTCGCGCCGGACTACGACCACAGCGGCTCCACCGCGATCCTCGCCGCCCAGATCGTGCTGAACCTGATCGGGCGCGTCATGCACGCGCGGGCGGGCGCCTGAGCGGCGGGGAAAGAGCGGGCGCGGCTTGACCCCGGGGCCGCGCCTGCGCATGTGACCCTCCATGTCAGACGCCGCCCGCCAGCGCCGCGCCGAGCGGGTCGCCCGCCGCCGCCGCCGCTACCGCAACCCTCTCCCGAACGGTTGGGCGCGCTTCCGCGCGCATCTCAACGCGTGGTTCGTGGACCATCAGGTGTTCCGCGCGGTCTATCCCAACCTCTGGCGGCTAGGCCCGCATGCCTGGCGCTCAAGCCAGCCGTCGCCAGCGCAGCTGCGCCGCCTCGCCGGGCGGGGGCTGCGGACGGTGGTGAACCTGCGCGGCGGCAGCGAGTTCGGCTCCTACGCGCTGGAGCGCGAGGCCTGCGCCGAGCTGGGGCTCGCCTATCGCGAACTGAAGCTGTTCTCGCGCCACGCGCCGTCGCGGGAGGCCATCGCCGAGGCCGCGACGCTGTTCGACGAGATCGCCTATCCCGCCCTGTTTCACTGCAAGTCGGGGGCGGATCGCGCCGGCCTCGCCGCGGCGCTCTACGTCCTGCTGCGCGAGGGCGGGACGCTGGCGGAGGCGCGCGCGCAGCTCTCGCCGCTCTACGGCCACTTCCGCATGGCCAAGACCGGGGTGCTCGACGCGACGTTCGACGCCTTCGCCGCGGCGCAGGAAGAGGCGGCGGCGCGCGGCGAGACGCTGGACTTCCTTGAGTGGTCGCAGACCGACTACGACCCCGCCGCCGTCACGCTCGGGTTTCGCGAGAGCAACCTCTTCGGCTTCATCGTGGACACGGTGCTGCGGCGCGAGTGAGGCGCCGGCGTCAGCCGGTCGCGCCCTCGAACTGCATCCGGTAGAGCATCGCATAAAGCCCGCCCTCGGCCAGCAGCGCCTCGTGGCGGCCGAGCTCCACCAGCCGGCCCCGGTCCATCACCGCGATCAGGTCGGCGTCGAGGATGGTCGAGAGGCGGTGGGCGATGATCAGCGTGGTGCGCCCGCGGCTGAGACGGTCGAGCGCGGCGCGGATGGCGCCCTCGCTCTCCGCGTCCAGGGCGCTCGTGGCCTCGTCGAGCAGCAGGATCGGCGCGTCGCGCAGGAAGGCGCGCGCGATGGAGACGCGCTGGCGCTGCCCGCCGGAAAGCCGGTCGCCGCGCTCGCCGGCCTGCGCGCCGTAGCCGCCGGGCAGGGCCGAGATGAAGTCGTGGCAGGCCGCCGCCCGCGCCGCCGTCTCGATCTCGCCTTGCGTCGCGCCGGGCCTGCCGAGCGCGATGTTGGCGCCGATGGTGTCGTTGAAGATCACCGCGTCCTGGCTGACCACGGCGACCGAGCCGCGCAGCGAGGCGAGCGCGACCTCGCGCACGTCCCGCCCGTCGATCAGCAGCCGCCCCTCGGTCACGTCGTAGAGCCGGGGGATGAGGTTCATCACCGTGGACTTGCCCGCCCCGCTGCGCCCGACCAGGGCCACGCGCGCGCCGCCGGGGATGTCGAGCGAGAAATCGCAGAGCGCCGGCGCGCCGTCGCCATAGCGGAACGAGACGCCCTCGAAGCGGATCGCGCCCTGCGTGACAGCCAGCGCCGGCGCGCCGGGCGCCTCGGCGATCTGCGCCGGCTGGTCGAGGAGATCGTAGACGCGCCGCGCGCTCGCCAGCCCGCTCTGCACGGTCGCGTTGAGGTTGCCGAGCGCGCGCACCGGCTGCGCGGCCAGCAGCAACGCCGTCACGAAGCCGGTGATGTCTCCCAGCGTATTCTCGCCCGCCGCGATCCGCGCGCCGATCAGCCAGATCACGATGGCGACGGCGACGCCGGCCAGCACCTCCATCAGCGGGTCGATCAGCGACTGCGCCTTCCCCGCGCGCACCCGCAGGCCGCGCAGCGCGTCGAAGGCGCCGGCGGTCTTGGCCTTGAGATAGGGCTCCATCCCGTAGGTCTTGGCGACGTGGACGCCGGCGAAGCTCTCCACCACCGTCGCGGAGGTAGAGGCGACGCGCTCGGAGGTCGCCCGCGCCAGGCGGCGCAACTTGCGGCCGACGACGGAGATGGGCCAGGCGGCCAGCGGCGCGAGCGCCAGCACGATCAGCGTCAGCTCCACGTCGATCCAGAGCAGCGCCCCGAACAGCGTCACGACCATCAGCGCGTCGCGCAGGGCGTTTGTGACGACCGCGCGCATCGCGGCGGACATGATCGAGACGTCGGCGGTGAAGCGCGAGGCCAGCGCCGCCGGCGGCTCGCGGGAGAGCCAGGCGAGGTCGGCGTCGACCAGATGGCGGAAGAGGCGCGTCTGCACGTCGGCCTCGACCTGCGCCATCACCGCGTTCGTGAGCACGCGGTGGCCGTAGAGCAGGCCGCCCTTGAGCGCCGTGACCAGCACGATGATCGGCGCGATCACGCTTATGACGCCGACGTTTCCCGCCTGGAGCGCGTCGACGCTGCGGCGGATGATCTCGGGATAGAGCGCGTTGGAGGCGGCGAAGGCGGCGATCAGGCCGATATTGAGCGCGAGCCGGCGGCGGTGCGGCCGCAGCCAGTCGCGCCACGCCCTGCGCAGCAGCCTGTCGCCCCCGTCGTCCTGCGATGCAGCGTCCCGCGCCATGGCGCTGCGCTACACGCGCGCCGCGCGCCGCGCAACCCGGCCGCGGGCGCGTCAGAGGCCCTCGGCCGCCGCGCCGCCGGCCGCCGCGCCGAGGATCGACCCCGCCGCGATGGCCGCGGCCCTGCCGGCCCCGGCGCCGATGGTCGAGCCGACCGCGGCCCCGGCCGCTCCGCCCAGCACCTGCCCGACGAGCCTCCGGTCGCCGGAGCTTCCCGAGCAGCCCGCAAGCGCGAGGCTGGCCGCGAGCGCGACGGATGCGGCGACGGTTCTTCCCGTGGTTCCGGCGCGCATGGCGTTTCTCCCTCGTCCCGGTCAGACGTCCCTAGCCGGCAAAGCCTGACGAAGCGCGAACGACGGCTCAGCCGCCGGCGCGCCGCCAGGGTCGGGTGAAGGCGTCGAGCGCCGCCGCGACGGCGGCGTCCTCGGCGCCCTGCGCCTCCACCTCCGCGACCACGCCGAGCTTCTCGTCGTCGACGGCCCGGACCGTCGCGGCGACGCCCTTTTCCGCCAGCGCCGCGGCGTAGACGCGCTCCAGCGCGCGCCGGCGCAGGTCGGGCTTGAAGATCTTGCCTACGGCGGTCTTGGGCAGCTCCGCCACCACCTCGACATGGGCGGGGCGCGCCGCGCGCTCGCTGACATGCTCGGCGGCGAAGGCCTTGAGGCCGTCGGCCGTCTCGGTCGCGCCCTGCACCAGCTCGACATAGGCGCAGGGAAGCTCGCCGGCGTAGGCGTCGGGCTGGCCGACGGCGCCGACGAAGGCCACCGCGGGATGCGCCATCAGCGCGTCCTCGATCACGCCGGGGTCGATGTTGTGTCCGCCGCGGATGATGAGGTCCTTCGCGCGCCCGGTGATCCAGAGATAGTTGTCGGCGTCGAGCCGCCCGAGATCGCCGGTGCGCACCACGCCCTCGGCCGCGAAGAGCCCGCCGTTGCGGGCCGCGTCGAGATAGCCGGGGATGCAGCCGGGGCTCGCCACGCAGATCTCGCCGACCTCGTCGGTCTCGCAGGCGATGGCCGAGCCGTCGGGGGCGAATTTCAGGATGCTAACCTGCGAATAGGGAAACGGCAGCCCGACCGAGCCGATGCGCCGCTCGCCCATCGGCGGGTTGCAGGAGATGAGGCAGGTCGTCTCGGTCTGGCCGTAGCCCTCCAGCAGCTTCACGCCGGTCTCGGCCTCGAAGCGGCGGAAGAGCTCCGGCGGCATCGGCGCGGAGCCTGAGATCGCGTAGCGCAGCGAGGTGATGTCGGCGTCGACCTTGCGCTGCATCAGCGCCGCGACGGCCGTAGGCACGGTGGTGACGAAGTTGATGCCCCAGCGCTCCACAAGCTTCCAGAAATTGTCCATCACGCCCTCGCCGCGATAGCCCGCCGGCGTCGGCATCACGAAATGCGCCCCAGAGGCGACGCAGGCCATCAGCATCGGATAGGCGGCGAGGACGTGGAACAGCGGCAGCGGGCAGAGCATCGCGTCGCCGGGCTTCAACAGCAGACGGTCGACCAGCCAGCCGTTGTAGAGCGCGCCGCGGTGCAGGTGCTGGGCCACCTTCGGCGTTCCCGTGGTGCCGCCGGTGTGGAAGCAGGCGCAGGGGTCGTCGGGGCCGGCGTCGTAGGCGAAGTCGAGACGGTCGGCGTTCATCCGCGCCATCTCGGAGCGCAGGTTCAGCACCCGCGCCGCGCCGGCGGAGACGCGCTTGGGCGCGAGGTAGCGCACCACCCACGAGAGCGGCGGCCCGAGATAGCGGCCGAGATCGACCTCCAGCACCAGCCGGCACTCCGGCGCGTAGCGCACCGCGTAGGCGGCCTTGGCGCTGATGTCGGTCCGCACGAAGGGCGCGAGCGTAATGAGCGCCTTCGCCTCGGTCTCGCGCAGGATCGCCGAGATCTGCTCGCTCTCCAGCAGCGGGTTGATCGGCACGGCGACGCCCGCCGTCATCGCCCCCAGCAGCGCCACCGCCGCCTCCGGGGCGTTGGGCATGAGATAGGCCACCCTGTCGCGGGGGCCGACGCCGAGGCTGCGCAAGAGGTTGGCCGCGCGCGTCACCTCGGCGCGCAGATCCTCCCAGCTCAGCGTCGTCGCGCGCGCCTTCGCGTCGCCCTTGAGCTGGAAGCTGACCGCCGGGCGCGCGGCGTGGGCGCGCGCCGTCGCGCACAGCATCTCGTAGACGTTGCGCGCCGTCACCTGCTCGCGATATGGCCGCGCCTCGATGCGCCGCATGTCGGCGATCGTCGCGATGGTCTCCGGCTCTTCTTTCATTGGCGTGGCCCTCCCCTTCGCGACAGAGTGGTCGCGCGCGAGACGGGCGGCAAGCGGGCGCACGCAGGCTTGATTGGAAAGGCGCGCATGGCGCGGGGCGCAGGGCCGGACTTCACCCTCGAAAGGGCGGCGCGCGGCGCGCTCGGCGCCGGCGCGGAGGTGTGCGGCGTGGACGAGGCCGGCCGCGGGCCATGGGCCGGGCCGGTCGCCGCGGCGGCGGTCGTCCTCGATCCGCTCCTGCCGTCGGAGCGGCTGCCTCAGGGGATGGACGACAGCAAGAAGATGACGGCGCGCGCCCGCGCCCGCGTGGCGCAGGAGCTGCGCGCGCTGGAGGCGGAGGGCTTCGCCGCCATCGGCCTCGGCTGGGCCGAGACGGCCGAGATCGACGCCCTGCGCATCGTCGCGGCCTGCGACCGCGCGATGGCGCGGGCCGTCGCCGCCCTGCCCCGCCGCCCGGCGCTGGCGCTGGTGGACGGGCTGCGCGCGCCGGCGCTCGGCTGCCCTGCGGAGGCCGTGGTGCGCGGCGACGGGCGCAGCCTCTCCATCGCCGCCGCCTCGGTCGTCGCCAAGGTCGCGCGCGACGCGCTGATGGAGCGGCTTGCCGCCGACTGGCCCGGCTACGGGTGGGAGACCAACCGCGGCTATGGCGCCGCGGCGCACCGCGCGGGGCTCCTGGCGCTGGGCGTGACGCCGCATCATCGGTTGAGTTTCCGCCCCGTCCACAACATCTGGTGCGCGCAAGGACTCAACACCGGGAAATAAGCGTCTGATTCACAAGAGGGATTGACTGCGAATCACCGATGCGGGATTCTTCGGCTCCGCCCCTTGGAGACCGCCGAATGCCCCGCAAGACCGCCGCCGCGACCGCCTCGGTCGACCTGCCGCTCGACCGCGTCATCGAAGGCGACTGCGTCGCCGCCATGGCCGCGCTGCCGGAGGCGAGCGTGGACCTGATCTTCGCCGATCCGCCCTACAACCTGCAGCTCAAGGGCGAGCTCCACAGGCCCGACAACAGCCATGTCGACGCCGTCGACGCCGCCTGGGACCGCTTCGCCAGCTTCGAGGCCTACGACGCCTTCACCCGCGCCTGGGCGACCGAGGCGCGCAGGGTGCTGAAGCCCGACGGCGCGATCTGGGTGATCGGCGCCTACCACAACGTGTTCCGCGTGGGCGCGACCCTGCAGGATCTCGGCTTCTGGATCCTCAACGACGTGGTGTGGCGCAAGTCCAACCCGATGCCGAACTTCCGCGGCAAGCGCTTCACCAACGCCCACGAGACGCTGATCTGGGCCGCGCGGTCGGACGCCGGCCGGCCGGTCTTCAACTACGACGCGGCCAAGGCGCTGAACGAGGGCGTGCAGATGCGCAGCGACTGGGTGATCCCGCTCTGCACCGGGGCGGAGCGGCTGAAGGGCCCCGACGGCGCGAAGCTCCACCCCACGCAGAAGCCCGAGGCGCTGCTCCACCGCGTGCTCGTGACCACGACCAAGCCCGGCGACGTCGTGCTCGACCCGTTCTTCGGCGCCGGCACCACCGGCGCGGTCGCCAAGCGCCTGCGCCGCCGCTGGATCGGGATCGAGCGCGAGACGGCCTATGTCGAGGCCGCGCGCCGGCGCATCGAGGGCGTGCGCGCCGTCTCGGAGGAGGCCGCCGCAGCGACGCCGAGCAAGCGCGCCGAGCCGCGCGTCGCCTTCGGCCAGCTCGTGGAGCGCGGCCTGCTGCGGCCGGGCGAAGTGCTGCGCTCGGCCTGCGGACGCCAGCAGGCGCGGGTGCGGGCCGACGGCACGCTGGTCTGCGCCGACGCGACCGGTTCGATCCACCAGATCGGCGCCCATCTCCAGCGCGCGCCGAGCTGCAACGGCTGGACCTACTGGCATTTCGAGCGCGACGGCGCCGTCGTGCCGATCGACTCCCTGCGCAGCGCGATCCGCGCCGAGATGCAGGCCTGAGCGGCCCCTTCCCCCCTACGGCGGAGGCCGCTCCGGTCTTCAGTCCTCCTGCCCGGCCCCGCCCTCGCGAAGCGCCGCGAGCCCGACGTCCAGCGCCTTGCGCAGCGCCGTCGGGGCCGCGGCGCGCGCCTTTGCGGCCGGCGTGAAGACGCCGCGGTTCGGGCTCGCGTCGAGGCCGACGCGCGCGGTCAGCACCGTCAGCGACAGCGTGAAATGGGTGAAGACGTGGCGCGCCTCCGCCCCGGCCGCGCGCCACTCTGCCGCAAGCGGCGCGGCGGCGGCGACCGCGGCGGCGTCAGGCGGCGCCGCGGTCCAGTCGGTGCCGGGCGGGCCGGCCATGCCGCCCAGCAGGCCCTTGTCCGGGCGCGTCTCGACCAGCACGGCGCCGTCCGACCGCAGCGCGACGAAGGCCGCGCCCACCCGGTGCGGCTTGGCGGCCTTGGGCTTCTTGCGCGGCAGGCTCTCGGCGACGTCCGCCGCCCGCGCCGCGCAGGGCT
>CAYGUQ010000102.1:5238-10385 GCA_964352995.1 uncultured Rhodobacterales bacterium | reverse complement strand
CGGACAACATCAGCGCCTGAGCGGACTGGGAGCGAGGCGGCTTCCGGGCGTCGGCTGCCGACAAGACGTCGGTGAAGGCGAGGTGGTATGCGAATCGCACGGCTCTGTATTCTGACAGGTTGTCAAGGTAGGGCCGGCATGCTTTGGGCGGCCGGGCTCAGCGCCGGGGGCCTCGTCGCGCGTCGGGGCGTGACGCGTCGACCCGGCGACGCGGTTCGCTTTCCATCGTGGTTCGAGGCGCAGGCGTCGTCGCGCATCCGCGCCTCGCGGACATCGGTTGGGTTTTGCGTCGAGCGCGGCGACGGCGGCTGGGCGATGCTCGGCGCCGCCGGTCGCGCAACCATCGCCAGCCGTCGTGGCGCTGGGCAAGCATCTGTTTTGAATATAACATCTTGCCTCAGCGCTCCGGCCGCGCTGGAGCGTCGCGGGTGGAGCCGAGCGCCGCGCAGCGCGCGGCGCGTCCGCCGGGGCCGCCGTGCGCGCGGCGCCGGCGGGTCGTCCGGCCCTCCTTCGGGTGAGTTGGCCATCCCCCATATTGCATCGCAACGATCTTCCAGTTGGCCCTTCAAGGGTGATTGATTGTTGCGCGTCAGTCGGCTACCCCCTTGTCATGGCGTCTGACTGCGGCATCTGGTCGCGAACGTTCGCTTAGAAACGATGGGAGGAAGTGCATGACCAAGATGATTTCGCGCCGCATGGCCCTTGGCGGCGCCGCCGCCGCCGCGACCGCCGCGAGCTTCGGGCTGCGTCCGGCCATGGCCGCGGAGTGGCGTCCGGTGAAGCCGATCGAGATGGTGATCATGGGCGGCCAGGGCGGCGGGGCCGACCGTCTCGCGCGGCTCTTCCAGTCGATCATCCAGAAGAACGACCTCTCGCCGATGCCCATCCTGCCGGTGAACAAGGGCGGCGGCTCCGGGGCCGAGGCGCTGCGCTACCTCAAGGACAAGCAGGGCGACCCGCATGTCATCATGGCGACGCTGAACAGCTACTACACCACGCCGCTTCAGGTCGACATCGGCGTCGACATCGCCGACTTCACGCCGATCGCCCGCATGGCGCAGGACACCTTCGCGCTGTGGGTCCGCCCCGAGTCCGGCATCACGTCGCTTGAGCAGTATGTCGAGGCCGTGCGGGCCGCCGGCGGCTCCTGGAAGATGGGCGGCACCGGCACCGGGCAGGAGGACAGCCTGCTGACCGCGATGCTCGAGCAGGAGTTCGGCCTGAAATACGTCTACGTGCCGTTCAACGGCGGCGGCGACGTCGCCAAGGCGCTCGTCGGCGGCCACATCGACAGCACGGTCAACAACCCGTCCGAGGCCCTGCCGTTCTCGCAGGCCGGTCGCGCCACGCCGCTCGGCGCGTTCACGGCCGAGCGCATCCCCGCCATGCCGGACGTGCCGACCATGCGCGAACTCGGCCATGACCTCACCTACGAGATGCAGCGCAGCTTCGTCGCGCCGGGCGGCCTCACGGCCGAGCAGACCGCCTTCTACCAGACCATGATGGGCAAGCTGGCCGAGATCCCCGAGTGGAAGGAGTACGCCCTGAAGAACGCCCTCGTCACCGATCTGCTGATGGGCGATGAACTTCAGGCCTACTTCCTCGGCGAGCGCGAGAAGCACGCCAAGCTGCTCGCTTCGCTCGGGGCCTGAGCCGCCGCTTGGCGCCGGCGTGGGCCGACCGGGCCCCGCCGGCGCGACTTTCCGTCATTGTCTGGAGACGCGCGATGCGTATCGCCGAACTGGCGACCGCTGTGGTCCTTATGGGCCTCTCGGTGTGGTTCATGGTTCTCGCCACGGCGCTGCCGATCGGCTGGGTTCCCGGCGCGGGGCCCGGCGGCGGCGCTTTTCCGTTCTGGCTCTCGGCCGGGATGTTCGTGTGCGCCGCGCTGATCCTGTGGCGCGAGACCCGCGTCGCGCCGCGTTTCAAGCGCGTGGCGATCTTCATCCACCCCGCGGCGAGCGGACAGATGGCCGTCGCGGCCGGCGGACTGGTGGCGATGGTGGCGCTGCTGCCCATCGTCGGCGCCTACATCGCCATCCCCGCCTTCATGATCGGTTATCTGAAAGTGATCGGCAAGACTGGCTGGCTCACGCCGATCCTCCTTTCGGTCGGAACGATCCTGTTCATGTTCTTCTTCTTCGAGGTGTCGCTCAAGATCTTGCTGCCGAAGGGCTGGACGGAGCCTTGGTTCTACCCGCTCTACGCAATGTTCTTCTGAGGGGCCGCCGCCATGGAAATGCTTTCTTACCTGGCTGACGGGTTCGCAATCTCGCTCTCGCCGCTCAATCTCGCGGTCGTCCTCGTCGGCGTCACCGCGGGCCTCTTCATCGGGGCCATGCCCGGCCTCGGCTCGGTGAACGGCGTCGCCATCCTGCTGCCGATGACGTTCATCGTGCCGCCCGAGTCCGCGATCATCTTTCTTGCGGCGGTCTACTACGGCGCAATGTACGGCGGCGCGATCAGTTCGATCCTGCTCGGCATTCCCGGCGCCTCCACCGCGGTCGCCACGACGTTCGACGGGCGGCCGATGGCGCAGAAGGGCGAGGCGGGGCTGGCGCTCATCGCCGCCGCCGTCGCCTCCTTCGTGGGCGGGACGATCTCGGTCGTGCTCTTCACGGTGCTGGCCGCGCCGCTGGCCGAGTTCGCGCTGGCCTTCGGCCCGCCGGAGGAGTTCGCCCTCGTGCTGCTGGCCTTCACCACCTTCGTCGGCCTCGGGGGCGACGACGTGGTCAAGACCATGATGATGATCCTGCTGGGGCTCGCGCTCAGCACCGTCGGGCTCGACATGATCTCGGGCAACCCGCGGCTGGTCTTCTTCGATCTGCCGGGGTTCTACAGCGGCATCAGCTTCCTGATCCTGGCGATCGGCGTCTACGGCGTCGGCGAGGTGCTCTGGACGATCGAGGAGACGCGGGGCTCGCCCAAGGTCATGAACGCGCGCATCGGCTTCCGCGACCTGGTCGATGGCGTGAAGAAGCTTCGCCGCACGGTCAAGACCATGACGATGGGGTCCGTCCTCGGGTTCTTCGTCGGAGTCCTGCCGGCGGCCGGCGCGACGCCGGCGGCGCTGATGGCCTACGGTCTGGCGCGCTCCGGTTCGAAGAACCCCGACAACTTCGGCAAGGGCGAAGTCGAGGGCGTGGTTGCGCCGGAGTCGGCCAACAACGCGGCGTCGACCGGCTCCCTGCTGCCGATGCTCACGCTCGGCATTCCAGGGTCGCCGACGACGGCGCTGCTGCTCGGCGGCATGGTGATGTGGGGGCTTACGCCCGGTCCGATGCTGTTCATCGAGCAGCCGGGCTTCGTCTGGGGGCTGATCTCGAGCCTCTACACCGCGAACGTCTTCGCCGTGGTCGTCAACATCGCGCTCATCCCGCTCTTCGTCTGGGCGCTGCGCATGCCGTTCCCGGTGCTGACCGCGGTCGTGCTGACGCTGTGCGTCGTCGGCGGTTACGCCCCGAACGCCAGAATGCACGACGTTTGGATGATCGTGCTGTTCGGCTTCGGCGCCTTCGTGCTGCGCAAGACCAACTACCCGATGGCGCCGCTGGTGCTCGCGCTGGTTCTCGGGCCGCTCATGGAGCAGAGCCTGCGCCAGTCGCTGATCTCGTCGCAGGGCGACATGACGACCTTCTTCACCCGGCCGATCTCCGGCACCCTGATGGCCGTCTCGGCGATCCTGTTCGCCCTGCCGATCATCAAGCGCCTGCGTTCGGTCGGCGTGCTCAAGCCGGCGCAGTAGACGCCGGCGGGCGATCCGGGCCGCGGCGCGTCGAGGGGCGCGTCGCGGCCCTTGCTTTTCTCAACACCCGAGGGGACTTCTCAATGACTGCCGATGTGATCGACGGAAAGGCCTTCGCCGCGGGCATTCGCGCCCGCGTCGCAGAAGGGGTGGCGGCGTTCAAGGCGTCGCAGGGCTTCACCCCGGGCCTCGCCGTGGTGCTGGTCGGCGAAGACCCCGCGAGCCAGGTCTATGTGCGCAACAAGCACCGCCAGACGATCGAGGCGGGCATGGAGAGCTTCGAGCACCGCCTGCCCGCCGACACGCCGCAGGCCGACATCCTCGCGCTGGTGGAGAAGCTGAACGCCGAACCGGCGGTCAACGGCATCCTCGTGCAGTTGCCGCTGCCCGACCATGTCGACGCCGACCTCGTGATCAACTCGGTCTCCGCCGACAAGGACGTCGACGGCTTCCACATCTCCAACGTCGGCCGACTGGGCGCGGGGCTCAAGGCGATGGTGCCGTGCACGCCGCTCGGTTCGCTGATGCTGCTGCGCGACCGTCACGGCTCGCTCAGCGGCATGAACGCGGTGGTGCTCGGACGCTCCAACATCGTCGGCAAGCCGATGGCGCAGCTTCTGCTCAAGGACAGCTGCACCGTCACCATCGCGCATTCCCGCACGAAGGACATCGAGGCGGTGTGCCGGGGCGCCGACATCCTCGTCGCCGCGGTCGGTCGGCCGGAGATGGTGCGCGGAAGCTGGATCAAGCCGGGCGCCACGGTGATCGACGTGGGCATCAACCGCATCGAGACGCCCGAGGGCAAGACGCGCCTCGTCGGCGACGTCCACTACGCCGAGGCGATGGAGGTGGCCGGCGCGGTGACGCCGGTGCCGGGCGGGGTTGGTCCGATGACCATCGCCTGCCTGCTCGCCAACACGCTGACCTCGGCCCATCGCAGCGTCGGCCTGCCCGACCCCGAGGGTCTGACCGCCTGAGCGCTGACCCGGCGCGCCGCCCGGGCCGGCCTAGCCCTCGATCAGGGCGAAGCGGTCCACGTCCACGAGGCCCCTGTCGGTGATCTTGAGATGCGGGATCACCGGCAGGGCGAGGAAGGCGAGCTGGAGGAAAGGCTCCGCCAGCGTCACGCCGAGGCCGCCGGCTGCGGCGCGCAGCGCGACGAGCCTGTCGCGGACCGTCTCGAAACCGTCGAGGCTCATCAGGCCGGCCATCGGCAGCGCAAGCTCCGCCAGCACCGCGCCGCCGGCCACGACGACGAAGCCGCCCTCGATCTCGCCCAGCCGGCGCGCCGCCAGCGCCATGTCGGCGTAGTCGGCGCCGACGACGGCGATGTTGTGGTGGTCGTGGCAGAGCGTCGAGCCGATGGCGCCGCGCTTCAGGTCGAACCCGCGCACCAGCCCGC
>CAYGUQ010000102.1:0-5228 GCA_964352995.1 uncultured Rhodobacterales bacterium | reverse complement strand
AGACCGTCGCCGTCCGTCACGGCGACGGTCTCGCTCAGATGCTCGGTGATGATCTTGCCGGGGATCACGCCGATGACCGGCGCGGGGCTCGGCCCCGGCCAGCGGAAATCCTCCGGCGCGACCGCCCGCGCCTTGACCGAGGCGCGGCCCACTGGCGGAATGGTCTCAACCGCGGCGAAGGCCGCGTCGTCCGCCGCGCGGCCGCCGCACAGGACGAGCCGCGCGCGGCAGCTCTCCAGCGTGTCGAGCACGGCGATGTCGGCCCGGCGCCCCGGCGCGATCAGCCCGCGATCCTTCAGGCCGAACGCCTCGGCGGCGGACAGGCTGGCGGCGCGGTAGGCGGCGAGCACGGGCCGCCCCAGCGCGATCAGCGTGCGGATCATGTGGTCGAGGTGGCCTTCCTCGCCGATGTCGAGCGGGTTGCGGTCGTCGGTGCAGAGGCAGAGATAGGGCGCGGTCCGCTCGTCCAGCACCTCCGCCAGCGCATGCAGATCCTTCGAGACGGAGCCCTCGCGGATCAGCACCCGCATGCCCTTGCGCAGCTTCTCGCGCGCCTCCGCCGCCGTCGTCGCCTCGTGCTCGGTGCGCACGCCGGCGGCGATGTACGCGTTGAGGTCGCGCCCTGACAGCAGCGGCGCGTGGCCGTCGACATGGCGGCCGCGGAACGCCTCCAGCTTCCCAAGGCAGCCGGGGTCGCGGTGGATGACGCCCGGGTAGTTCATGAACTCCGCCAGCCCCAGCGCGCGCGGATGGTCCATCAGCGCCGCGAGCGCCTCGGCGTTCAGCTCGGCGCCGCTGGTCTCCATGGTCGTGGAGGGCACGCAGGACGACAGCATGACGCGGATGTCCATGACCGTTCGGGCGCTGGCGTCGAGGAAGTAGCGCAGCCCCTCCAGACCCAGCACGTTGGCGATCTCGTGGGGGTCGCAGATCGCCGTCGTCACCCCGCGCGGCGCCACGCAGCGGTCGAATTCGAAGGGCGTGACGAGGCTGCTCTCGATGTGCAGATGCGCGTCGATGAAGCCGGGGACGAGCGCCGCGCCCTGCACGTCGATCACCCGGTCGCTCTCGTAGTCCTCGCCGACGCCGACGATCGCGTCGCCGCAGATGGCGACGTCGCCCTCGATCATCTCGCCGGTCACGAGGTCGAGCGTCGCGCCGCCGCGCAGCACGAGGTCGGCGGGCTCGTCGCCGCGACCCTGCGCGATGCGGCGCGCGAGCGCGCTCATGCCGGCCGCGCCCAGACCGCGACGTCGTGGAACGCCGCGCCGCCGAAGGGCGCCACCGGGTCGGCGCCGACGAGCGTGTTGATTCCGCGGCCGCCCTCATGGGCGGCGTTGGGCCATACGCCCTCGGCGATCAGCACGCCGCGGCGCACGCCGTCGAAGAGGCGCGCGGCCAGCAGCACGGAGCCGCGGGCGTTGCCGAGCTCGATCCGCGCGCCGTCGGCCACGCCCAGCGCCGCGGCGTCCTCGGGATGGATCATCGCCGAGGGCGCGCCCTCGCGGCTCAGGGAGCCGGGCGTCTCGGTGAAGGTGGAGTTGAGAAAGTTGCGCGCGGGGCTGGTCGCCAGGCGGAAGGGGCGGGCGGCGTCGGCCAGTTCGATCGCGTCCCACTGGTCGGGCAGCGTCGGCATCGCGCCGACAGGGCCCATGAGGCCGGCATGGGCGTAGGGCGTGGCGGCCCAGTCGGCGCGGAAGCGGAACTTTCGGTCGGGCCACGCGAAGCCGTCGCGGTAATGCGCCGTCCGGGGCGGCGGCTGCACGTCGAGCCAGCTTTGCGCCTCAAGCTCGGCCAGTGCTCCGTGGCCGGAGGCGCGCAGGGTCGCGTCGGCGATCTCGCGCGGGGTCATCGCGAAGCCGGGATGCTCGGCGCCGAGCCGCGCCGCCAGCGCCGTAACGACGTCATGGTTCGAGCGGCACTCGCCGGGCGCGTCCACCAGCTTGCCGCCCCACATCACGTGGCTGTGGCCGCCGCCCTGGTAGATGTCGTCATGTTCGAGGAACATCGTGGCGGGCAGCACGATGTCGGCCATCGCCGCCGTCTCGGTCATGAACTGCTCGTGGACGGCGGTGAAGAGGTCCTCGCGCGCGAATCCGGCCTTCACCAGCGTCTGCTCCGGCGCGACGGAGACCGGGTTGGTGTTCTGGATGAAGAGCGCCGTCACCGGCGGACCGTGGCGCAAGGCTTCGGCGTCGCCGGTCAGCACGCGCCCGATCTGGCTCTGGTCGAGGATGCGCACGGCGGGGTCGCGCAGGTCGTGGCCCTCGATGAGCGCCTTGTCCCAGTGGTAGATTGCGCCGTTGTTGTGGAACGCCCCGCCGCCCTCATGCGCCCAGGCCCCGGTGACGGCGGGGATGCAGAGCGCGGCGTGCATCGCCGCCGCGCCGTTGCGCTGGCGGGTGAAGCCGTAGCCGAGGCGGAAGTAGCTGCGCCGGCGCGTCCCGACCAGATGCGCGAAGGCCTCGATCTCCTCGACCGAAAGCCCGGTGATCCCCGCCGCCCATTGCGGCGTGCGGTTCGCCAGATGCGCCTCCAGCGCCTCGGGCGCGTCGGCGTGCGCCGCCATCCATTCCCGGTCCGCGAGCCCGTCGCGGAAGAGCACATGCATGACGGCGCAGGCGAGCGCCGCGTCGGTGCCCGGCTTCAGGATCAGCGCGAGGTCCGCCTGTTCGGCGGTGGCGTTGCGGTAGATGTCGACGACGACGATCTTCGCCCCGCGCTCGCGCCGGGCCTTCGTCGCATGGCGCATCACGTTGACCTGCGTGGCGACGGCGTTGGTGCCCCAGATCACCACGCAGTCCGACAGCGCCATCTCCCGCGGGTCGACCCCGGCGAGCCGCCCGGTCCCGGCCATGAAGCCGGTCCAGGCCATGTTGGTGCAGATGCTGGCGTACATGCCCGAGTAGCGCTTCGCGTGGCGCAGACGGTTGATCCCGTCGCGCATCACCAGCCCCATGGTGCCGGCGTAGTAGTAGGGCCAGACCGTCTCGGGCCCGAGACGCGCCTCGGCGTCGAGCAGCCGGCCCGCGATCTCGTCGAGCGCCGCGTCCCATCCGATCGGCTCGAAGCGGCCGGAGCCCTTGGGGCCGACGCGCCGCAGCGGCCGCGTCAGGCGGTCGGGATGGTGGATGCGCTCGGCGTAGCGGGCGACCTTCGCGCAGATCACGCCGTCGGTGTAGCTCTGGTCCGCCGCGCCGCGCACCCTGCCGATCGTCGCGCCGTCGATCACCTCGACGTCGAGCGCGCAGGCGGAGGGGCAGTCGTGGGGACAGACCGACGGGCGACGGACGATCTTCGGCTGGGCGTTCATCTTGCGCAGGGCCTCCGGGGCGTTTGGTCGCGACAGTCTAAGGCCGCCCGCCCGCTGCTTGCCAGCAAACAAGCGTATTCGACGCAAAGGCCGAGCGGGCGCCGCTTGGTTTGGCGCGCGGCTTGACGATATGAGGAAAACAGCGCCGCCCCGGGCGCGAGGAGATCGCCATGCAACCCGCCTTCGCGCTCGACCCCGCCAGCATCGCCCTCGCCGTCGGCGTGATCCTTCTCGTCCTGCTGGTGCTGGCGGGCGTGCGGATCGTGCCGCAGAGCGAGGAGTACGTCGTCACGCGGCTGGGGGCCTATCGCAAGACGCTCGGCGCCGGCGTCAACCTCATCATTCCGGTGATCGACAAGGTGCATGCGCGCGTGTCGGTCGCGGATCAGGTGCTGAACGACATCCGGCTCGACGTGGTCTCGAAGGACAACGTCGTGTTCTCGATCGAGTTGCTGGTGGTCTATCGCGTGAAGGTGCCCGAGCTCGCGACCTTCCGCGTCAACGACATCCGCGATCTCGTGATCGGGCTGGTCAAGAGCCTCGTGCGCGCCGAGATCGGCAAGGTCGAACTCGACATGGTCCAGCAGGATCGCGAGAGCCTCAACCTCGCCATCCGCGCCGCGCTGGCCGCCGCCGGGGACGATTACGGCATCGTCATCTCGCGCGCCGAGATCACCGACGTGCAGCTCACCGAGAGCATCCAGCGCGCCATGGCGGAGGTGCTGGAGGCCGAGCGCGCCCGTCGCGCCACGATCACCCGCGCCGAAGGCGAGCGCCGCGCGGTGGAGCTGGCCGCCGACGCGGCGCTCTACGAACGGCAGCGCGAGGCCGAGGCCGTGCGCGTCACCGCCGACGCCACCGCCTACGCCAACGGCGTGATCGGCCGCGCCATCGCCGAACACGGCGCTGAGCCGGCGAGCTTCCAGATCGCCGAGCGCCAGATCGCCGCCGTGCGCGAACTCGCCGCGAGCCCCAACGCCAAGCTCGTGATGATACCGGGCGACGTCGCCGACGGCTTCACCCGCGCGGCGGCGCTGCTCGCTGACGGCGGGATGCCGGCCGGGCCGCGCCCGGCGCCGCAGCCTGCGTCCGCCCGAAGCCCGGCGTCGCCGCCGCCGCCGCCGCAGTCAGGCGCCTCGGGCCCGTGGGCGCCGAGCGGGAGCGGCGCATGACCGATCTGCTGCTCGACCCCTGGATGTGGTTCGCGGCCGCCGGCGCGCTGGCGGCGCTGGAGATCGTCGCGCCGGGCTACGTTCTGCTCGGCTTCGGGCTGTCGGCGGCGGCGATGGCGGGCGTCGTGGCGCTCGCGGGCGGGGCGTTGGCGGAGACGCCGCGCCTCGCGCTCTGGCTGCTCATCGTCTGGGCGCTGCTTGCGCTGGCGGCGTGGTGGGGCCTGACGCGCGCCTTCGGGCGGCCCTCGCGCGGGCGCGGCGCCGGCGAGCGGGACATCAACGACTTCGACAACAGCCTCTGACGCAGGGCGCGCGCGTCTCGGCCCGATATGGACAGGCGCCGCCGGTCAGGCCGACAGGTCGATCAGGTGGCGGATCGCGCGGCCCTCGGCCAGCAGGTCGAAGCCCGCGTTGACGTCGTCGAGGCCGCAGCGCCCGGTCATCAGCTTCTCCACCGGAAGCCGGCCCTGCGCCTGCAACGCCATGTAGCGCGGAATGTCCCGGCTCGGCACGCCGCCGCCGAGATAGCTTCCCCTGACCATGCGCTCCTCGGCGACGAGGCGCACCTGTGGGAAGCCGACCGTGACGGACGGGTTCGCAAGGCTCGCCGTGACCGTGCGCCCGCCCCGCCGCGTGACCTCCCAGGCCAGCGTGAAGGCCGCCGCGACGCCCGCCGTCTCGATGGCGGCGCAGACGCCGCCGCCGGTCTCGGCGCGCAGGGCCTCGGCGCAGTCGGGCTCGCC
>CAYGUQ010000101.1:0-10421 GCA_964352995.1 uncultured Rhodobacterales bacterium | reverse complement strand
CTCTTAATCAGCGGGTCCACGGTTCGAGCCCGTGCACACCCACCATATCTCCCGAGAACTGCGAGTTCGGCCCGCTATGGGCTCGTGGCCGCGGCCATGGCGCCTCCGACGGGCGGGGCGGGCGCGCCCTTGGCCGCCCGGCCCCTCAGCGGCGGCCGGCGACGCCGTTCAGGGCGTTTGACTGCGCCTTGACCATGGCGGCGACGCGGATAGCTTGGCGGCCCGATCCAGCGTCGCGCCGCATGCGGCGCCGATCCGACCGCAGCGGCTTCGTCGACGGGGCGCCCGGCGTCGGCCGGCGGCGCTGACCGCCCGAAGACAACCGCCGCCCGCGCGACGCCACCGGAGCCGGAGAGCGCGCGGCGAACCCAGGAAAGCCGCCCATGCGCATTCTCGACATCCGCGAAGCGATCGTCCCGATCTCCTCGCCCATCCGCAACGCCTACATCGACTTCTCGAAGATGACCGCCAGCGTCGTCGCGGTGATCACCGACCAGGTGCGCGACGGCCGGCCCGTCGTCGGCTACGGCTTCAACTCCAACGGGCGCTATGCGGCGAGCGGCCTGCTGAACGAGCGGTTCCTGCCGCGGCTGCGCGAGGCCGAGCCCGACGCGCTGCTCGCCGACGACGGCTTCATCGACCCCGCAAGGGTGTGGGACGCGCTGATGACCAACGAGAAGCCGGGCGGGCACGGAGAGCGCTCGGTGGCCGTCGGGGTGATCGACATGGCGGTGTGGGACGCCGTCGCGAAGGCGCGCGGCGTGCCGCTCTGGCGCCATCTCGCCGATGCGCACGGCGACGGGAGCGCCGACGAGAGCGTCTTCGTCTACGCCGCCGGCGGCTACTACTACCCCGGCAAGGACGACGGGCAGCTCCAGGAGGAGATGCGACGCTACCTCGGCATGGGCTACGACGTCGTGAAGATGAAGATCGGCGGCGCCTCGCTGAGCGAGGACCTGCGGCGCATCGAGGCGGTGCTTGAGGTCGTCGGCGAAGGCCGCCGCCTCGCCGTCGACGCCAACGGGCGGTTCGATCTCGAGACGGCGCTGGCCTACGCTGAGGCGCTGAAGCCATACGGCCTGTTCTGGTACGAGGAGGCCGGCGACCCGCTCGACTACGCCCTGCAGGCGGAGCTGTCGAAGGTCTATCCGCACGCGATGGCGACCGGCGAGAACCTCTTCTCGCATCAGGACGCGCGCAATCTCGCCCGCTATGGCGGGATGCGGCCCGACCGCGACTGGCTGCAGTTCGACTGCGCGCTGAGCTACGGCCTCGTGGAGTATCTGCGCACGCTGAAGGCGATCGCGGGCGAAGGCTTCGGGAACCGCAACTGCATTCCCCATGGCGGCCACCAGCTGTCGCTCAACATCGCCGCGGGGCTGAAGCTCGGCGGCAACGAGAGCTATCCGGAGGTGTTCGCGCCCTTCGGCGGCTTCGCCGACGGCATCCGCGTCGAGAACGGCCGCGTGCGCCTGCCAGACGCGCCGGGCGTCGGCTTCGAGCTGAAGGAGAAGCTTATCGCCGCGATGCGGGACGCGACCGAAACCTGAGGCAGGCGTCGTTCGGCCCTCCCGCCGTTCGCGCCCCCAACCATCGAGACGAGCATGAGCATCGAGACACACGAGGTGGACTGCGTCGTGATCGGCGGCGGCGTCGTCGGGCTGGCCGTCGCGCGCCGCCTCGCGCTCGACGGCCGCGACGTCATCCTGCTTGAGAAGAACGGCGCTCTTGGCGAGGAGACGTCGAGCCGCAACTCGGAGGTCATCCACGCCGGCATCTACTACGAAGCAGGCTCGCTGAAGGGGACGCTGTGCGTGGAGGGCAAGCACGCCCTCTACGCCTTCTGCGAACGGCGCGGCGTGCCGCACCGGCGGATCGGCAAGCTGATCGTGGCCGCGGACGACGCCGACATGCCGGCGCTGGAGGGCGTGGCGCGGAAGGCCGCGGCGAACGGCGTGACCGACCTCTCGCCGCTGACGCGGGCGCAGACCCTCGCGATGGAGCCCGCGCTCGACGTGGCCGGGGCGCTGCTGTCGCCTTCCACGGGGATCGTCGACAGCCACGCCTACATGCTGGCCCTCGCCGGCGAAGCCGAGGCGCACGGCGCGACGATCGTCACCGACGCCGAGCTGCGCGGCGGCGAAGTTCTGACTGACGGCCGCATCGCCCTCGAGATCGCCGGCGACGAGCCGGTGCGCCTGATCGCGCGGCTCGCGGTGAACGCGGCGGGGCTCTGGGCGCAGCGCGTCAGCGCGCGCATCGCCGGCCTCGACGCGGCGTCGATACCCCCTGCCGTCTACGCCAAGGGGCATTACTTCTCCCTGCGCCGGAGCGCCTCCTTCACGCGCCTGATCTATCCGACGCCCGGCGGCGGCGGCCTCGGCGTGCACCTGACGCTGGACATGGCGGGCCGCGCGAGATTCGGCCCCGACGTGGAGTGGCTGGCGCAGGACGACCCGGCGAGGCTCGACTACGCGGTCCCGCAGGCGCGCTCGGAAGCGTTCTACGCGGCCATACGGCGCTACTGGCCCGGTCTGCCCGACGATGCGCTGGTTGCGGACTACGCCGGCGTCCGGCCGAAGCTCTCCAGCGAGACGGGCCAGAACGTGGACTTCCGCATCGACGGGCCGGAGCGCCACGGAGCGGCGGGGTTCGTGGCGCTCTACGGCGTGGAGTCGCCCGGCCTCACGGCCTCGCTCGCGCTCGCCGACCGCGTGCGGGACGTCGCGCTGGGCGGCGCCCTCGCCCGACGGACGTGACCGGGGCGTAGCGGGACCGCCCGGCGCCGGCCATGGCGTGCGCCGCGAGCGCAATCCGCATCACCAAGCCGAAAAATGCTTGCATGTATGGGCTTAAGCGTCGACGTTCATGAACGCATGAAAGGGCGCGGAGCCGCGAGAGACGCGGCCTGCGGACCTTCGCCACCTTGCAGGAACGCCGCAATGGCCGCGCTGTCTCCCCCGCTGCAGACCTTCTCGCTGCATGATTTCCGGCTGCAATGCGGCGCGACGCTGCCCGAGGCGAGGCTCGCCTACCGCACCTACGGCGCGCTGAACGCCGACCGGTCCAACGCGATCATCTATCCGACCTCCTTCGCCGTGACCGACGCCGACGTCGCCTGGCTGATCGGGCCCGGGCGCATCCTCGACCCCGAGCGCTACTTCATCGTCGCGCTGAACATGTTCGGCAACGGCGCATCGACCTCGCCGAGCGACATGGCGCGCGACCCCGGCGTCGGGCGCTTTCCGCGCTTCAGCCATGTCGACAACGTGACGGCGCAACATGCACTGATGACGGAGAGATTCGGTGTCGAGCGCCTCGCCCTCGCCTATGGCTGGTCGATGGGAGCGCAGCAGGCGCTGCACTGGGCGGCGCTGTTTCCGCACCGGGTGGCGCGGGTCTTCGCCGTGTGCGGCACGGCGCGCACCTCCGTCCACAACTGGGTCTTTCTCGACGGCGTGCGCGCGGCGCTGACGGCAGATCCGGCCTGGGACGGCGCGCGCTTCACCGCGCACCCCGAACGCGGCCTGCGCGCCATGGGGCGCATCTACGCCGGCTGGGCGCTCAGCCAGTCCTTCTACCGGGAGCGGGCCTACGAGAAGCTCGGCCACGCCGACGTCGAGAGCTATCTCGCGGCGGTCTGGGAGCCCAACTTCCTGCGCCGCGACCCGCACAACCTGCTCTCCCTCATCGACACCTGGCAGCGCTGCGACATCAGCGCCAACGAGGTCTTCGGCGGCGATCTCGACCGGGCGCTCGGCGCGATCGCCGCGCGCGTGACGCACATGGCGGCCGACACCGACCTCTATTTCCGCGCCCGCGACATCCGCGCGGAAGCCGAGCGCATCCCCAACGGCGCCTACGCCGAGCTGCGCACGATCTGGGGGCACCGCGCCGGAAACCCCGACGGCAGCACGGGCGACGAAGCGGCGATCCGCGAAGCCGTCGAACGCCTGCTGGCGAGCTGAGCGGCGGCGCGGCGTCGTCGTTGAAGGCGAGGCGCGGGGCGCCTTGGTCCGCCGACGCCTATTTCTTAGGCGCCAGCGCCCCGCGTGCGCGTGCTTCTCGCCGATGTGCGGTCAGGTTGCCGCAGATGCGCTTGCAATTTTCTTCAAGCGCGGCGAGGTAGCGGGGTCGGTTCGGCGGCCAGTCCGCCCCTGCGACGCCGGAGGAAGACCGCAACGACAGAACGGCAGTGCGGCGACCTCGGCCTCCCGCATCGAAGATGGGGGCGGCGTCGATGAAAAAATCCACAACAGGAGGAGTTACATCATGGAACGACGCAAGTTTCTGAAGGCCGCCGCCGGCGGCGCGGTGGGATCGGTCGCGCTCGCGGCGCCCGCCATCGCCCAGAGCCGCATCGACATGGTCATCGTTTCGACCTGGGGCCGCGATTTCCCCGGCCTCGGCACCAGCGCCCAGCGTCTCGCCGCCCGCATCGAGCAGATCACCGAGGGCCGCATCGCGGTGCAGTACTTCGCCGCCGGCGAGCGCGTCGGCGCCTTCGACAGCTTCGACGAGGTCGCCTCGGGCAACGCTCAGGCCTATGTCGGCACCGACTATTACTGGAAGGGCAAGCACGCCGGCTGGTCGCCCTTCACCGCCGTGCCCTTCGGCCTCACCTACACCGAGATCGACGGCTGGATGAAGTTCGGCGGCGGCCAGCAGCTCTACAACAAGATCGGCGACGAGTTCGGCCTGCGCGGGTTCCCCTGCGGCAACACCGGGTTGCAGATGGGCGGTTGGTTCAACAAGGAGATCAACTCGCCCGACGACCTCAAGGGCCTCAAGATGCGTATTCCGGGCCTTGGCGGCGACGTCATGGCGAAGGTCGGCGCCTCGCCGGTCTCGCTGCCCGGCGGCCAGATCTACGAGAACCTCGTTTCTGGCGCCATCGATGCGACCGAGTGGGTCGGGCCGTGGAACGACTACTTCCTGAAGCTCTACGAGGCGGCGAAGTATTACTACTGGCCCGGCATGCACGAGCCGGCGAGCCAGGTCTGCCTCGGCATGAACGCGTCGTGGTGGTCGACCGTGCCGGAGAACGACAAGCTGCTGATCCAGGTCGCCTGCGCCGAAGAGAACGCGATGCAGCCTGCCGAGACCAACTACCAGAACGGCATCTACCTGAACCGGCTGGTCAACGAGTACGGCGTCGAGCTGCGCGAGTTCAACGACGACGTATACGAGGCGTTCGGCGACGCGGCGACCGAGGTGATCGAGGAGGCCCGCGACCACAGCGCGCTGGCCGCCGAGATCTTCGACAGCTTCCTCGCCGCCCGCGAGAACGTCGGCGTCTGGACGAACTACTCCGACGCGCCCTACGTCGCCAAGCGCAACCGCTACCTCAAGATCTGACGCGTCGCCTTCGGGGCCGCCGGCCCGGCCTAGGCCGGCGGCCCTCGGGCTTCTTGCGCCCTGTCAGGGCGTTGGACGATCATGGGAAACACCGCATGACGGAAACGGCTGCCTCGCGCGCGATCGCGACGCGATCCTTCGGCTGGACGATGCTCGCCTTGATGGCGGCCTTTCTGATCAACGTCGTCCTCACCTTCTGGTTCGGCCTGCCCGGCGCCGGCGCGGCCTTCGCCGGCGGCGGCGTCGCGGCGGCGCTTCAGGCGGCGCTCTACCCCGCCGCGGCGGCCATGGCTGTCTGGTCGGTCACGCGCCGGCCCGACGCGACGCTGCGCGACGAGGCCGAGCGCGTGACGGCGATCAACAACTTCCTGATCCGGGCGGCCTTCTGGGTCGTCCTGCTGGTCGGCGTCGGCGACGCGATCGTGTCGTTCATGCGCGTGGACGGGATACTTGAGCCGCTGGTGGGCGCGCAGATGGCCGGCGACCTCGGGCGATCCCAGTATCGCGGGCTGCATGTCCATGTGCCGCTCGGGCTGCTTGGCGTCGCCATCGCGGCGGTCACCCGCTCGCTCGGCTTCGTCTGGCTCGCCCTGCTGGTCGTGGCGGCGGAGCTGCTTATCGTGTTCAGCCGCTTCGTGTTCTCCTACGAGCAGGCGTTCATGGCGGATCTGGTGCGGTTCTGGTACGGCGCGCTCTTCCTCTTCGCGTCGGCCTACACGCTGCGCGAGGAAGGCCATGTCCGGGTCGACCTGCTCTATGCGAGCATGTCCCGCCGCGCGAAGGGGCGGGTCAACGCCTGGGGCTCGATCCTGCTCGGCGCCCTGCTGTGCTGGACGATCCTGATCCTCGGGATGAGCTCCACCTCCAGCATCATCGTGGGCCCGCTGCTGGTGTTCGAGGTCACGCAGTCCGGCTTCGGCATGTACGTGAAATACCTGATGGCCGGCTTCCTCGGCGTCTTCGCGGTGACGATGATGGTCCAGTTCGTCTCCCAGTTCTTCGAGGCGGTCGCCGACCGCCGCGAGGAGCCGGGCGCGCGCGAGACCGCCTCGGAAATGATGTAACCAGACAGGGTCTTTCCGGATGGAGCTCTTCTTCCTACTCCTGCTGCTCGTCATCATGGCGACGGCGCTCGGCTCCGGCTATCCGGTCGCCTTCGCCCTGCCCGGCTCCGCGATCATCACGGTGCTGCTGGCCGCCGGCTCGGGCTATCTCTTCGCCGGCGACAGCAGCGCCTATTTCGAGAGCGGCGGGCCGTCGCAATGGCTGAGCGCGGGCGTGACGAACCTCCGGGGCGTCTACTGGGAGCCTGAACGCGACACGCTGATCGCGATTCCGCTGTTCATCTTCATGGGCATCATGCTCCAGCGGTCCAAGATCGCCGAGGACCTACTCGTGACCATGGCGCAGCTCTTCGGGCCGATCCCCGGCGGCCTCGGCATCTCGGTCGTCGTCGTCGGCGCGCTGCTGGCGGCCACCACCGGCATCGTCGGCGCCACCGTGGTCGCGATGGGCCTGATCTCGCTGCCGGCGATGATGCGCAACGGCTATTCCAACTCGCTCTCCTCGGGGATCATCGCCGCCTCCGGCACGCTGGGCCAGATCATCCCGCCGTCGATCGTCCTCATCATCCTCGCCGACCAGCTGTCCTCGGCGGTTGATCAGGCGGGGCAGTCGCGGCAGGAGCTCTACAAGGCCGTCACCGGCGAGCTGGTCATGCCCTCGGAATACGCCGTGGTCTCCACCAGCGCCGGCGACATGTTCCTCGGCGCCATGGCGCCCGGCCTGCTGCTCGTCGGCCTCTACATCCTCTTCATCCTCGCCATCGCGCTGATCCGGCCGCGGCTGGCGCCGGCCGTCCACTACGACGGCAAGTGGGACTTCAAGTTCGCCGGTCAGGTCTTCCTCGCCATGACGCCGCCGCTGGCGCTGATCATCATGGTGCTCGGCTCGATCATCGGCGGCATTGCGACGGTGAACCAGGCCGGCGCGATCGGCGCCGTCGGCGCGCTGGTGATGGCGGGCTATCGCCTGCACCCCGGCGGGCGGCTGCGCTACGTTCCTGCGCTTCTGGCGCTGGCCGGGCTGGCGGTCATCGCCTTCACCGTGTCCTCCTTCGACACCAACATCCAGAACATCCAGAGCGCGGACGACTCGTTCGGCGTGCGCCTCGCGGGGTTCGGCGTCGCGCTGGTGCTCGTCTCGATCCTGTGGAGCGGCTACCGCGCCTACGTCACCGACAACGCGCTGTCAGGCACCATGATCGAGACGGCGAAGACCACCTCGCTGGTCTTCATCATCCTGCTGGGCGCGGCGATGCTGACCGCCGCCTTCCGCGCCTTCGGCGGCGAGGAGCTGGTGCGCCACTTCCTCGAGGGCCTGCCGGGCGGCTTCTGGACCAAGTTCGCCATCGTCATGGCGGTGATCTTCATCCTCGGCTTCTTCCTCGACTTCATCGAGATCGCCGTGGTGGTGGTGCCGATCGTGGCGCCGATCCTGCTGGCGGACCCGGAAGCCAACGTGTCGGCAGTGTGGCTCGGCGTGATGATCGGCCTCAACATCCAGACCTCGTTCCTGACGCCGCCCTTCGGCTTCGCGCTCTTCTACCTGCGCGGCGTGGCGTCGGCGGCGGTCCGGACCATCCAGATCTATCAGGGCGTGGTGGCGTTCATCGGGCTTCAGCTGCTGGCCCTGCTGATCGTTGCGCTCTATCCGCCGCTGGTGAACTACCTGCCGGCGCGCAGCTCGCTCACGGCCGAAACGGCGCCGCCGCCGGTCAACCCCGCGCTCCAGTTCTGCGTGGAGAACTACGTCGCGCAGGAGTTCCAGACCAACGGAGCCGCCATCGCCGCCGCCATCGAGCGCGCCGGCGCGCTCGACCTCTCCTATGTGCCGGAGGACTTGCGCGAGGACTTCGCGGAAGGCGTCGAGAAGGCGCGGCAGGCGATCCCGATGATGCGCGAGATCGAGGACATCAAGCGCCAACTCGCCGAGGGCGCGGTGGCGTATCGGCCGTTCCACACCGTCGTGCGGGCGCTGGAGCGGGACGCGAGGGCCATCGACGCCGAGCTTGCGGACCTGCGCACGCGCATCAGCCGCGGCTTCGGCGACGTCCCCGCCCAGGAGGAGCGCTTCGCGCGGCTCGAGGCCGAGAAGGCCGCGCTGCTCGCGCAGATACCCGCCGACTGGAAGCCCGCGGAAGCCGCCTACGGGCAGATCACCAGCGCCGACCGGCGGGCGCGCGGCATCTACCGGCGCACGGTCGACCAGGCCTATGAGCCGGTGGTCGAGCTGCGGGGGATCATCCTCGCGGCCGACGCGCTGCCGCCCATCGGCCCGATGATCGACGCCCTCGCCGCCGAAGCGCCCTCGATGGACCGCGATACGGCGTCCGACCGCTTCCGGGAAGTGGAGCGGGTCGTCGGCGAGGCGGCCGGGGCGTCCGACATCCGCGGCCTGCTCTCGGACGCCCGGCGCGAGATCGACGACCGCTCGCCGGACCCCGACCGCGCCCTGGAACTGCTCGCCGAGGCGAAGGCGCTGCTGGAGGCCGAGATCGCGTGGCGCAGCCGCGCGGCGACGGAGCTCGCGCCGGCGCTGGCGGAGTACGACGCGGCGATCAGGGACACCATCGGCCTGCGTCAGCAGCCGCGCCTGCCGCGCGAGCAGGCGCTGTTCATCGCGTCCTGCAATTCCAACCACCGCGACATCTCGCTGAACTTCTGAGCGCGGCGCCGCGCCCGCCGGGCGCGGCGGCCGGGCGGATCAGTCCTCGTCGAAAAGCCCCGGCGAGGGCGGCGCCCGCCCGGGCTGCGGCAGGCCCATATGCGTCCAGGCGCGGTGGGCCAGCATCCGCCCGCGCGGCGTGCGCTGGATGAAGCCCTGCTGCAGCAGATAGGGCTCGATCACCTCCTCCACCGCGTCGCGGGCCTCCGACAGCGCGGCGGCGATGGTCTCCACCCCGACGGGACCGCCCTCATAGGCCTCCGCGATCAGCCGCAGATAGCGCCTGTCGGCGGAATCGAGGCCGGCCGCATCGACGCCGAGGCGGGTCAGCGCGCGGTCCGCCAGCGGCCTCGTGATGGTTCCGTCGCCCTCCATGACGGCGAAATCGGCCACGCGGCGCAGCAGCCGCCCCGCGACGCGGGGCGTGCCGCGGGCGCGGCGGGCGATCTCCGTCGCGCCGTCGGGGTCGGCCGGGGTGCGCATCAACGCCGCGCCGCGGGTGACGATGCGCGTCAGCTCCGCCTCGTCGTAGAACTCCAGCCGCACCGGAATGCCGAAGCGGTCGCGCAGCGGCGTCGTCAGCAGGCCCATCCGCGTCGTGGCGCCGACGAGCGTGAACGGCGCGAGGTCGATCCGCACCGAGCGCGCGCCCGGCCCCTCCCCGATCACGAGGTCGAGCGCGAAATCCTCCAGCGCGGGATAGAGGATCTCCTCCACCGCCGGGTTGAGCCGGTGGATCTCGTCGATAAACAGCACGTCGCGCGGCTCGAGGTTGGTGAGGATCGCCGCGAGGTCGCCGGCGCGCGCGATCACCGGCCCCGACGTCATGCGGAAGCCGACGCCGAGCTCGCGCGCCATGATCTGCGCCAGCGTGGTCTTGCCGAGGCCGGGCGGCCCGTGCAGCAGCACATGGTCGAGCGCGTCGCCCCGCCGGCGGGCGGCGCCGACGAAGACGCGCAGGTTGGCCTTGGCGGCCTCCTGCCCGATGAAGGCGTCGAGCGTCTCGGGGCGCAGCGCGCGGTCGGCGCCGTCGCCTGCCTGCGGCTCGGGGCGCAGCAGCGGATCGGGCGTCGTCATGGCCGCGCGCCGTCAGGCCGCGGAGCCGGCGCGTCGGCTGGCGCCCTCATGCGCCGCTTCCCGGCGCCAGCGCGCGCAGCGCCGCCCGGATGAGCGCCGAGGGGGCGGCCCCGGCGTCCGCCTCCTGCGCCGCCAGAACGGCGCCGGCGGCCTCGCTCTGGCCGTAGCCGTGATTCATGAGCGCCGAGATCGCGTCCGCACGCGCGTCCGCCGCGCCCTCCTCGGCACCGGCCGCAGGCGCCGTTCTGGCGGCGCAGGAG
>CAYGUQ010000100.1:0-10431 GCA_964352995.1 uncultured Rhodobacterales bacterium | reverse complement strand
CCGCGCACATCCGCCCTTCGCGCGACCGCGCGCTCAGGCGGGGGCCATGTCCTGCGCCTCGTCGAGGAGCTTCTTGACCTCTGAGCCCTGGTAGCGGGCGATGTCGTCCTGGTACTTCAGGAGGGCCCCCAGCGTGTCGGTCACGGCCTGCGGGTCGAGCGCAAGGACGTCGAGCGCCACGAGGCACTTGGCCCAGTCGATCGTCTCCGCCACGCCCGGCTTCTTGAAAAGGTCCTCGGTGCGCAGGCGCTGCACGAAGGCCACCACCTCGCGCGACAGCCGCTCGGCGGCCTCCGGCGCGCGGGTGCGCAGGATCTCCAGCTCGCGGCCCATGCTGGGGTAGTCCACCCAGTGATAGAGGCAGCGCCGCTTCAGCGCGTCGTGCACCTCGCGCGTGCGGTTCGACGTCAGGATCACGATGGGCGGCTCGGGCGCCTTGATCACGCCAAGCTCCGGGATCGTCACCTGGAAATCGCTGAGCGCCTCCAGCAGGAAGGCCTCGAACGGCTCGTCGGTGCGGTCGAGCTCGTCGATCAGCAGCACCGGCGCGCCGCCGGGCTGGGGCGACATCGCCTCCAGCAGCGGGCGGCGCGTGAGGAAGCGCTCGGAGAAGAGGTCCTTGGCCAGCGCGTCGCGGTCGCGGTCTCCGCCGGCCTC
Source organism: uncultured Rhodobacterales bacterium (assembly GCA_964352995.1). Classification (GTDB taxonomy): domain Bacteria; phylum Pseudomonadota; class Alphaproteobacteria; order Rhodobacterales; family Rhodobacteraceae; genus Rubrimonas. The sequence goes on along the minus strand of CAYGUQ010000100.1, from coordinate 9,774 downwards.
GGCAAGCCTGATCTCCACCATCTGCGCGGGAAAATTCCATTCGTAGACCGCCGAGGCCGCGTCCAGCCCCTCGTAGCACTGCAGGCGGATCAGCCGCCGGCCGAGGCTCGCCGCCAGCGCCTTGGCGATCTCCGTCTTGCCGACGCCGGCCTCGCCCTCGAGAAACAGCGGCCGGCCGAGCTTGAGCGCGAGAAAGACCACCGTGGCGAGGTCGCGGCCGCAGACGTAGCCGGCCTCCGCGAGCAGGCTCTGGGCGGCGTCGATGGAGGCGGGGAGCGGCGTGGTCACGGGGGCGGTCTCCAGCGTCGGGTCGCCTGCACACAAGGCTCCCCGGCGCAGGAAATCAACCCCGTGCGCGCCCCACGGCGTGCGTGTGTCGCCCGTCATCGCCCGCGCGGCGCAGGCGCCGGCATGCTATGCTTCACGAACGAAGACCGCGGATGTGCCGGCGACGGAGGGCCCCCGATGCTTGAGCGGCTCAAGGCCTACAAGGAGTTCATCGCCATCCTGCTGTTCTTCGCAGGCGGGTTCGCCTGGATGGAGCGCACCTATCTGTCGCGCGACGCGCTCTCCGGCGTCGAAGGCCAGCTCGCCGGGCTCGACGCGCGGCTCGCCGAGCACGCCCGCATCGAGGACGTCCAGACGCTCTCCTGCCTGCTCAACGCCTACATGCTGCTGACCCAGCGCCAGATGCGCGCGATGGACGTCGAGCGCATGATCGCCGAGCACACCCGCGCCCTCACAGCGCCCTTCGACGCCGTGGCGGACGCCGCGCAGTCCCCCGCCATGATGATCGAGTTCGATCGCAAGCAGGACGAGCTGACCGCCCTGCGCGCCGAACGCCGGGCGCTGCGGCAGGCGATGGCCGATACGACCGACCGGCTCGAGCGCCACGCATGCGGCCGGTTCGGCGCATGACCGCCGCGGCCCGCGCCCGCGCCGCGGCGCTCATCGGCGCGGTGGCCTGCGCCTCCGCCGCCGCGGCGCAGGCGCCGGCGCTCGACCTCTCCCCGGACCCCGCGCTCGGCGCGATCATCGAGCGGAACCTGCGCACCCGCGGGCTCGCGCTCCCGGCGCCGCGCACCCCGCTCGCCACGCGCGACCTGGGCGGCGTCGGCCTCGCGCCGCCGCCGCCGCCGCCGAAGTCGCGGGAGCTCATCCTCGGCGCGGACCGGCCGGCGCGCGTCTGGCTCCATGTCGCCACGCCGTCGCAGTGGTCGCAGGCCGCCGATCTCGTCCCCCGGCTCGGCGAGAGCCTCGCGCTGGCGAAGGAGGAGCGCGCGCTCGCGCTGCAGTCGATCCAGCGCGTCGAGGGCGGGCCGGATGCGCCCGAGGTGCGGTATTTCCTGGCTGAGGACAGGGAGACGGCGGAGGCGCTGGCGGCGCGCATCGCGCCTTTCCTGCCGGGCGTGCGCGCCGCGGACTACAGCGCCGACTACGCCGGGGTGAGCTGGATCGACCCTGGCCACATCGAGGTCTGGTTCGGCAGGTGACGCCCCCGCCGGCGCGTCAGAAGCCCAGCGCGATCACGGCTGCCGCGAGGCTCGCCACGGCCGCCATGCCGAGGCCTGCAACGTCGCGGAAGCTCGGCGAGAATACGTCGGGGAGCAGATAGGCGCCCGCCATCAGCGTCAGGGACACGCAGAGCGTGCCCCAGGCGACGGTGGTCACTATCCTGCGCCTGTCATGGGTCATCAATCACCTCTCACCGCCCGGCGCGGGCGAGCCGATTCTGCAGCAAGCGCCAGCGGCGTCATGCTTTAGTATCGGAGCGGCGAAGGTCGCGATACAAACTATGTTAACCCCGTCGCCGCCAAAGCCCGCCCCGCCCGAGACAGCATGCTTCGGCTTCACGCCCTGATTGTGGCCGCGCGCGTCCCCGTAGCGGGCGGGGGAACCAAACTCCCGGCTCCCACGTTGCTGCGCTACATGCAACCCTATGGAGCAGTCGCCATGAAGACCGTTTTCGCCCTGCTGATGACCCTCGGCGCCCTCGCCGTCGCCGCCTGCAACACCGTCGAGGGCGCAGGCCGCGACATCTCGGCCGGCGGCGAAGCCGTCTCCGACACCGCCCGCGACGTCGAGACCGAGATTTCCCAGTAATTTCAAGCGTAGTCGAGGGAGTTGCCATGATGGACATGCAGAAGACGCGAAGCGCCTCGGGCGAGGCCGATCTCGGGACGCTTTCGCGCGAAGTCGACGGCCTGCGCCGCGACGTCGCCGCGATCCTGTCCCGGCTGACGGCCGGCGCGGGCGAGAGCGCGGAGAAGCTCGGCGCCGACCTCAGCGGCGTGGTCGACGAGGCTACGCGGCTCGCCGAGCGCAAGGGCCGCGAGACGCGGGTCTCCGTCGAGCGGTCGATTCGCGAAAACCCGCTCACCGCGCTCGGCGTGGCGGCGGGCGTGGGCCTTCTCGTCGGCCTCGTGTCGAGGCGCTGACGCGTGGCGGCGCGCTGGCTGGACCTCGCCGCCGAGGCCGGCGGCCTTTCGACCTCCACGCTGGCCGCCCGCGTCGCGCTTCTTTGCGGCGCGGGCGTCGCTGCGGCCGCGGGCGTCACGCTGCTCTGCGCGGCGCTCTTCATCGAAATCGAGATCGCCTACGGCGCGCAGGCGGCGCGCCTTGCGCTCGGCCTCGGCCTGGTCACGGCCGCGCTCGCGCTGGCGGGCGTCGCGCGGGCGGTGAAGCGTCGCAGGCGGCGCGAGATGGCGCAGGCGCAGGCGCGCCTGCGCGCCGAAGTGGAGATAGCGCAGGCGCGGGCGATGCGCGGCATGTCTCTCGCCGGGCCGGCCTTCGCCTTCGCGGCGGCGTTTCTCGCCGCCCGCCGCTAGCTCAGCCCGCTGCGCGACAGGCCGACTCCAAAGAGAAACGCCGCGTCTCTTGCGAGACGCGGCGTTCCTGTTGGGCCATCGCGCGGCGGTCAGGACGCGGCGAGCGAGCGCAGCATCCAGGCCGACTTCTCGTGGAATGCGGACCGCTCGACGGCCAGATCCTCGCTGACGATGTCGCCAGCCTCGCCCGCCGCTTCGGCGAGGCGATGCATCCGCCGCGCGACGGTCTCGTGATCCTGCGCGAGCTCCTCGATCATGGCGCCGGCGCTGGAAGCCTCGCCGTTCTCCCTGATCTCGGTGCGGTCGAGCATCGCGCGGACGTTGGAGGGCGCCAGCGCGCCGAGGGCGCGGATGCGCTCGGCCATCACGTCGGCCGCCTCGAACATGTCGCCGTAGTGCTCCTCCGTCATCTCGTGGATGGCGTGGAACAGCGGGCCCATCACGTTCCAGTGGACGCCGTGGGTCTTGATCGTCAGCAGATAGGTGTCGGCGAGGCAGTCGGCGAGCGCGCCTGCGACCGCCTTGCGATGCTCCACGCCGATCTTGGGATCATGCGGCCTCGATACGACGTCGAGGGCCGCCGGCTGGGCGTGCGTGTTCATGGTCGCTCCTTGTCGTTCAGTGTGGTGCGCAACGTCGCGCCTGCCGATGAAACGCGCCGGCTGCGCGCGGGTTCCTGACGCCCGCCCGAATTCGTGGAACCACGCGACGCCCGGTAGCATTGATCGGATGCGCTTCTACACGGGAGAACATCATGCTGAACTGGGCCATCGCGTTCCTGATCGTCGCCATCATCGCCGGCGTTCTCGGGTTCGGCGGCATCGCCGCCGCATCTGCGGAGATCGCGAAGATCATCTTCTTCGTCTTCATCGTGCTGTTCGTCATCGCGCTGCTGGCGAACGCGCTGCGCGGGCGCAAGCCGCCGGTCTGACCGGGGGCCGACCGCTCAGACCATGTCTTCGGGCAATGGCGGCGGCGACGCGCCGTAGCGCGCCGCCGCCGCCAGCCGGTAGGGCAGGATGAGGCCGCTGCGCCGTTCGGGCGCCATGCTGGCGTTGCGCGTCGCGACGCCCACCCATTGCGAGGCCGGCGCAAGGCCGAACGCCTCCTCGGGCGCATCCTTCGGCAGCAGCGTCTCGAACAGCCGGCGCCTCAGGGACGCCACGTAGTCCGCCCCGTCGATCACGACGCCGGCCTCGGTGTCCCAGCGCAGGCTCCTGCCGTTGAGATTGGCCGAACTGACGATGGCGCGCCGGTCGTCGGCGATCATCACCTTGCTGTGGACGTAGACGATCGGCGCGCCGTAGAGAGCGTCGCGCCCGTCGCTGTGCGAAACCGCCGCCCGCGCCGGGCTGACGACGGCCACCCGTCCCGAGAACGCGCGCGCCGCCGCCCGCACGCAGCGCGCCTGCAGGTGCTCGCCGAGCCTTGCGCCCATGCCGCCGTCGCCGAAGGCCACGGGCTCCGGCGCCGCGGGCAGAACCAGTATCAGCTGCAGGTCTCGCGCCTTTCGCGCCCGCGCCGCCAGCGCCGCGGCGATCCTGCGGCTGCGCAGGAACTGGGTCTCTATGTAGAGCAGCTTCTCCGCGCCGGCGATCAGGTCGAGGTGATCGGCCTCCAGGTCGCGCCGCACCGGCGCCGGGGCGAGAGTGAACGGCCCGCCCCGCAGCGTGCTGAGCGTGACGCTGAGGCGGATCGAGGGCCCCTCGACGGGGCCCGGCGCGGCGGGCGCGGGCGCGACGTCCTCGCCCGTCAGCCGCCGGAGATAGACGTCGATGTCCGCCGCGACCGCTCCCTCGACCGCCACCGAGACGTCGCGCCAGGTCTGCGACGCCGGCCGCTCGTGGGAGGGGTCGTCGTAGCGCCGCGGGTCGACGTCGAGCCCGCCGATGACGGCGCGGCGGGCGTCGAAGACGGCGACCTTCTGGTGATGGGTCGCGGGCCGCAGCGACGGAAGGCCCGCGCCGCGCCAGACCACCCGCGCCCGCCGGGCGATGAGCCACGGCGAAAGCCCGGGCAACACGGCGAGGCGCGCCGCGCCGCCCTCGCCCTTCAGCGCCCGCCGCAGCCGCTCGATGCGCCAGAGCGCCATCGGCCACGCCGCGAAGCGCCAGGCGAGGCCGGCGAACATCGGATGCAGGGCGATGCGCAGGGTGAAGGCGTCGCGCGCGCGCAGGGGCTTCAGCGCCTCCGCCGCCCGCCAGGCGGCCTCGTGCAGGGTCATCCCGCCGACGGGGTCGAAGTCCGAGATCGTCAGGTCCACCGAGACGCCGGCGTCCAGCCGATGCGCGATGAGATCGCGCCAGTCGACGAGCCCCGCCGCCTTCGCCTCGTCCGAGCGCAACTGCGTCAGCGGATCGAACACCCGAAACCAGAGGCGGGCGGTCTCGCGCGCGTCGAGCATCGCGCGCTCCAGCGCCGGATACCCCTCCGCGGCCGTGAGCAGCGTCTCGACGGCGCCGAGCGGACGTTCCGGCCAGCGTTGGGCGTGAAGGTCGGTCACGGCGTCGGCGCTCCGGCGAATGCGGCGGCGCGGCCGCCGGGAGGGCGACCGCGCGTCAGCCTAACGCGCCGGGCGGCGCTGCGCTCCGCGGCGCCGCGGAAAAAAAAGGGCCGCCCGCGTCAGGGCGCGGGCGGCCTCGAGGGTTTCGGGATCAACCCTCGTAGTTCGGCATCGACTTCAGACGCTCGAGCGAGGCGTTCACCCGCGCGCGATAGTCGTCGCCGTCGCTCTCGCGCAGGATGTTGACCTCTTCGAACGGCATCTCGACGCGGTGCTCGCCCATGCCGAGGAAGCCGCCGATGTCCAGCACGAGAGACTTCACCTGCCCGCCGTCGGTCAGCACGATGTTGCTGATCTCGCCGATGTCGTCATCGTTGGGCCCGTAGACGCGCACGCCCTCCAGCTCCTCGGCGGTGAGGCCGGCCTTCTCGACCGTCATCCAGCCGTCGTCGCCGTCCGACATCGCCGTGTCGCGCTTGACGTCGGCGCTCGTCGCGTCGACGCGCGTCGCGTCGTCCTCGAACTCGGGCGCGTCCTCCAGCATGTCGCGCGAGCGGTCGACGACGATGCGGACGTCGTCGCCCTCGCCACGCATCAGAAAGTTCAGCGAGCTCATCTCGAGACCCACCTGCTTCTCGCCGATGCCGAGAAAGCCGCCCACGTCCACGAGCACGCCGCGGACTTCGCCGTCGCGCGAGACGATCAGATCGTTGATCTCGCCGATGTCGGACCACTCGGCCTCGGCGCTCTCGGCGTAGGTCGCGGCGTCGCCGTCGAAATCGGCCGCCTCGACGCGCGCGCCGATCAGCTCGGAGGCCATCATCTCGCCGCTGGAGACGGCCGTAATGTACCCGCTCTGCGTCTGGGCCGCGGCGGCGCCGCCGACAAGACCGACAAGAGCGGTGGTGATCAGAAGACGTTTCATGTTATTCTCCTCCTATGAAGCGCGCCGACAGCGCCGGCGCTCTCATGGTGGTGAACATCCCATCGCCGCTTAAAGTTCCCAATCCGCCTGTTATTTTGCAAATATTTTTAAGACACGATCAAGAGACACACAACAACAGTACTTACGTTGCGTAACATGAGATTTCTGAGCGATACGCCTTACGCCAATCGCTCACGTCACCCGTCGTCATGGGCGACGCCGCCGTAGCGCGTCGAGGCGGCGGCCTCGGCGGGCCCGTCGACGCCCTCGACGGCGCCGTGTTCGAGCGCCGTCACCGCTTCGCCGACGCGCCGGCGCTCCTCGTCGTCTTCCGCCTGCGCGCGCCAGCGCTGCAGCGCGGCCAGCCGCGTCTCGTAGGGCGCGTCCATGACGTCGACGATGTCGAGCGGCGCGTCGAACAGCGCGCCGGGCGCGCGGCCGCCGTCGCTAGCGGCCTCCTCGACGCGATCCCGCGCGGAGCCCTGCGCGCTCATCCGACCACCAGGGCGGCGACGATCAGGGCGACGACGGCCAGCACGATGCTCAGGAGCAGGATGCGCCAGACGCCTTCCGGTCGGCCGTGGCGCGCGCCCACCGTCTCGGGGCTCTCGCCCTTGTCGCGCAGATGCTTCGGGATGTCGTCCATGGCTTTTCTCCCTGCTTGTGCAGAGCGGAAACGCATGACGACGCGCGCCGTTCCAGCCGCCGGCGCAGGCGCCGCCGGCGCTGCGCGTGGAACCGCCGGGGCCGGGCGGCGTTTCTCATCTGTCACGTCCACTGCACGGAGCGTGACGCGCAAGCATGGGAGCAGTCGATGAACTGGGATCAGATTGAAGGCAACTGGAAGCAGATGAAAGGCAACATCCGCAGCCAGTGGGGCAAGCTGACGGACGACGAGATCGACCAGATCGAGGGCGATCGCGAAGTGCTCGTCGGCAAGCTGCAGGAGAAGTATGGCGTGGCGCGCGAAGAGGCCGAGCGTCAGGTCGAGGAGTGGCGCCAGGCGTCCTGACGCCTGCGCAGGACGGATGCGATGCGAACGGCCGCGCCCAGCGCGGCCGTTTCGCGTTGCTGGCCTCAGCCCAGGGCGCGGCGGCGGGCGCGTGCGGGGCTGGCGGCGAGGCGCAGGGCGAAGGCGCGCAGGAAGATGAGAGCCGGCGTAGCGATCAGCGCGCCCGCCGCGCCCCAGAGCCAGGCGCCGAAGGCGATGGCGAGGAAGATCGCCAGCGCGCTGACCTTCACCTGCCGCCCGATGAGGCCCGGCGTCAGCCAGTACCCTTCGATCGTGTTCAACGCCACCAGCGCCGCCACCGGCGCCAGCGCCGCGTCGACGCTCAGCGTGTTCGTGAGCTGCACGGTGAAGACGGCCGCGTTCACGAGGACGGGGCCGAGATAGGGCATGTAGTTGAAGAGCGTCATCGCCGCGCCCCACAGCATCGCGTTGGGCACGTCGAGCGCCCAGAACGCCGCCGCGGTCGCGACGCCGAGGCCGATGTTCACGATGGTGATCGCGAACAGGTAGGTGGAGACCTGCAGCCTGACGTCGCGCATCGCGCGCCCCAGCGCGCGGCGCGTCGCGGTGCGCCGCGCCGACCACAGCATCAACCGCGCGATGCGCGAGCGCTCGGCCAGCAGGAAGAAGGTCAGGAATACGCAGTAGGCCGCGGCGCCGACCAGCGAGGGCGTCGCCATCGCGGTGTCGGTGATGAGGCGGCGACCGGATTCCACGAGCGAGGCGGCCTCGTCGCCGCTCGCCCCGGCGCCTGCGCCGGCGCTCCCGCCGAGCTGCGCCATCTCCGCCTCGAAGCGGCGGACGATGTACTCCAGCCGCCGCGCGATGTTGGGCGCCTCGGACGCCAGCGCCTCGAAGCGCGGCGCCAGCACATAGGCGACCGCCGCGAGCGCGCTCAGCCCCCCGAAGACCAGCACGAAGGCCGTCGGCGCCCTCGGCGCCCCGATGCGCTCGCAGGCCCGCGCCACCGGCGCGAGGCTGACCGCGACGAGGCCGGCCAGCACGGTCGGGATCGCGAAGAGCCGCGCCTGCGAGAGCGCCGCCGTGACGACGACGGCCGCGATCAGCGTCAGCGCCACCGCCGCCGCGAGCATCGCGTCGCGCGTCGCGTCGTCGTCGCCGACGACGTTCAGCGCGCCCCGTCGCAGGGCGCCGCGCATCGTTCCCGCGTTCGGGGCGGTCGCGGGCGCGTGCGCGGCCCCGGCCGACGGCCGCGGCGCCGCGACGCCGCTCGCCGCGTCGTCTCCGACGCCGCTCACGCCGCGCGCCGGGCGGAGAAGCGGGTTTCGTCTGTATCCGTCACCGCACATCTCCATGGCTGCGCGGCGAACGCGCCGCGCATTGCGGGCCCTTGCGCCCGAGGTTTCAGATCAAGGCCGGTCCGGCGTCGGTTCAGGCGCTCAGACGGTCGCCGCCTGACGGAAGAAGAGAGCCTGGCTCACCGCCGCCTCCACCGTGCCGGCCCTGAAGGGTTTGGCGATGAGGAAGGTCGGCTCCGGCCGCGCGCCGGTCAGCAGGCGGTCGGGATAGGCGGTGATGAAGATCACCGGCACGCTGAACGACGAGAGGATGTCGCGCACCGCGTCGATGCCCGACGAGCCGTCGGCGAGCTGGATGTCGGCGAGCACGAGGTCGGGCCGCTGCTTCATGGCGGCGTCGACCGCGGTGTCGCGCGTGTCGGCGACGGCGACGACCTCGTGGCCCATGTCGACGACCATCTGCTCGATGTCCATCGCGATGATCGGCTCGTCCTCGATCACCAGCACGCGGGCGCGCGTCTGGCGGCGCAGCTCCTCGACGGCGCGCGAGACGAGCGCGTCGATCTCGCCCGGATCGAGCTGCATGATCGCGCCGGCGTCGGCCGCGCAAAACCCCTCCACGGCCGTCAGCAGCAGCGCCTGCCGCGACTGCGGCGCGAGGCGGCCGAGCCGCTCGCGCACGATCTCCTCGTCGTCCTCGGCCGTCTGGTCGGCGACCGCTTCGGAGCCGCCGGCCGAGACCCAGAGGCGCTGGAAGGCGCGATAGAGGCCGATCTTCGGGGTCAGCGTCGCGTCGATGACGGTGCGGTCGGCGATGACCGCCTCAAGCAGCGTTGCGACATACCGGTCGCCGGCGCCCTGGGAGCCGGTGAGGGCCCGCGCATACCGCCGCAGATGCGGCAGATGCGGCGCAATCCGCTCCGCAAGGCTGGACGGCCGGGCCATCTCGGGGGATGTCGTCATTCTGAACTCCCTGTCACGACGCGTCGCGTCACCTCGACTGCATTTTTCGCCTGTCGCTGCGGAACCAACGCCGCCTTGGCCGAGTTGGTTCCCATGAGACGAGGTGCGACAACAAGCCGATTATGCGAAAGGTGGTCGATGATGGGCGGTCTGGAGGGTCTCTTGGCGCAATCTGACGATAAGGACCGGCCCGAGGCGCAAGCCGCCCCGAAGCCCGCCCCGGAACCCGCCCGCCGCGAAGAGGCGGACCTGATCGGAGCCCATCTGCGGCGCCTGTTCCAGGA
>CAYGUQ010000099.1:0-10609 GCA_964352995.1 uncultured Rhodobacterales bacterium | reverse complement strand
CCCGCTGAGGGCAAGGCCGCGCCGTCGGCCCGCGCGAGGCCCATGCCGCGCCAGACTTCATCACCGACCCCCAGCCGCTCAGCGAGGAGCTGATGGCGCTGCTGACGCCGCGCGGGCGGCTGCCGGCGGACTTCCCGGCGCAGCCGGTGCCGGAGAGGATCGACCGCCGCCTGCCCCACGCCCGCGGCGCGACCGTCTGGATCGCCGCCGGCACCGCGCTGGTCGAGATCGACCCCGTGCGCCTCGTGGTGTTCTCGGTCGCGCCGGACGTGCTGCCGCCGCAGCTCTAGCGCCGGCCGCGGGGACGAGGCCCCGAAGCGGCTCAGGCCGCGCGGTCGCCGGTCAGCGCCAGGAACACGTCCTCTAGGTCAGGCTCCTCCGTCGAGATGTCCCGCACCGAGACGCCCGCCGCCTGCGCCCTCGCGACGAGGGCGAGCGGATCGTCGGCGCCGCGCGCATAGGGCAGCGCGAGGTCGCCGTTCGCGCGCACCGCGGCGCGCAGCCCGTCGAGCCCCGCCGGCGCCTCGGCGAGCGGCGTCTCGGGGTGGATCACCAGCGTCTTGTCCTGAAGCCGCGACAACAGGACGGCCGTGTCCTCGCAGGCCGCCACGCGGCCCTTGTCGATGATGGCGATGCGGTCGCACATCTCCTGCGCTTCTTCGAGGTAGTGCGTGGTCAGGATGATCGTGACGCCGCGCGCGTTCAGCTCTCGCACATAGCTCCACAGGCTGCGCCGCAGCTCGATGTCCACCCCGGCGGTCGGCTCGTCGAGCACCAGGACCGCGGGGTCGTGCGCGAGGGCCTTGGCGACGAGCAGGCGCCGCTTCATGCCGCCCGACAGGCTGCGGGCGTAGGCGTGCGCCTTGTCGGCGAGGCCGAGCGCGGCGAGGATCTCGTCGCTGCGCCGGCGCGACTTCGGCACGCCGTAGAGCCCCGCCTGCGCCTCAAGCGCCTCGCGCGGGGTGAAGAACGGGTCGGTGTTGAGCTCCTGCGGGACGACGCCGATGGAGGCGCGCGACATGCGCGGGTTGAGGTCCTGATCGAACCCCCAGATGCGCACCGTCCCGGCCGATTTCACCACGAGGCCCGCGAGGATGTTGATGAAGGTGGACTTCCCGGCGCCGTTCGGCCCCAGCAGCCCAAAGATCGAGCCGGAAGGCACGGTCAGGTCGACGCCGCGCAGCGCCTCCACCTCGACGCCGCCGGCGCCGCAGTAGGTCTTGCGCAGGCCGCTGACGCTGATCGCGTCGGCGGGCTCGTGTCCGTCGCTCATGTCCGTCTCCGAAGGGGGCGCGGAAAGCTCAGCGGACCTGCAGGGTGACGCTGAAGGTGCGGGCGGCGCCGTCGGCCTCAACCATCCGCAGGACGAAGCCGTCGCGCCCCGAGAAGCCCGGCGCCGGCGTGTAGAAGAGCTGCGAGCCCTCCGAGAGGCCCTGCGGGCAGGCCGCGGCCTCGCCGGTGCGCAGGCGGACGTCTCCGGACCTGCCGCTGAGCGCCCCGTGGGCCGGCGGCTGAAGCGCGTAGAAGGCGGGCGGCGGCGCGGCGCGGCAGGCGCCGTCGACCGTCGCCCATTCGTAGATGAGCGCCGGGCCCGCGCCGGAGACCTCCAGAACCTTGGCGTCGTCGGTGGACTGCGGCAGCAGGCGCGCCTCGCCGGCCATGGCGCAGGCCGCGACGAGCGCGGCGCAGGCGGCCGCGACCCCTCCCGCCGTTCTGCGGCCCGACGCGGGGGTCATCCCTGCGCCGCCGCGGGTTCCGCCTTCGCGACGCCGACGAGCGCCGGCCGCAGCAGCCGGCCCGCGATGGTGAAGCCGGACTGCATCACCTGGATCACCGTGCCGGGTTCGGCGCCGGGCGCCGGCGCCTCGAACATCGCCTGGTGCATGTTGGGGTCGAAGCGCTCGCCGGGCTCCGGCGTCAGCTTCTCGATGCGGTGCTTCGCGAAGGCGCCGAGAAGCTCCTTCTGCGTCAGCTCCACACCCTCCAGCACCGCCGCCGCCTGCGCGCGCAGATCGTCGTCGATGGCGGCGACCGCGCGCTCCAGATTGTCGTGCACGCTCAGCAGGTCGCGCGCCAGCCGCGTGCCGCCGTAGGCCTCGGCGTCGCGCCGGTCGCGCTCGGCGCGCTTGCGGACGTTCTCGGTCTCGGCCAGCGCGTACATGAGCTGCTTCTTGAGCTCGTCGCGCTCGGCCTCGGCGGCCGCCAGCGCGACCTCGAGAGACCCGGGCGCATCGTCGGCGGCGTCCTGAGACGCGCCTTCGGCCGCCGTCTCCGCCGCCTGCGCCTCGTCAGCGTCGCTTCTGGTATCGGACATTGGTCACCTCGTGTTCCGGCCGCCCGGCCCCGTCTTCCGCTCCGCGACCATGCGCCCGACGAGCCGCGCGGTGTAGTCGACGATGGGGACGATGCGCCCGTAGTTCAGCCGCGTCGGCCCGATCACCCCGATCGCGCCGACAAGCTTCCGCTCGGCGTTCATATACGGAGAGATCACGAGAGAGGAACCCGACAGCGAGAAAAGCTTGTTCTCGGCGCCGATGAAGATGCGCACGCCCTCGCCGTCGGACGCAAGGTCGAGCAGCTGCGCGAGGTCGCGCTTGCGTTCGAGGTCGTCGAAAAGCTGGCGCATGCGGTCGAGGTCCTGCGCGCCGTCGAGCAGGTGGGCCCGGCCGCGCACGATCAGGCGGTCGACGCCGCCGCCCGGCTGCTCGCCGCTCCACGCCGCGAGGCCCTGCTCGACCAGATCGGCGGCCAGCGCGTCGAGCTCCGCCCGCCTGCGCGCGATTTCGGCGGCGACCAGCGCGCCGGCGTCGGCCAGCGTGCGGCCCTGCAGCGTGGCGTTGAGGAAGTTCGCAGCCTCGCGCATCGCCGACGGCGTCATGCCCGGCGGCGGGGAGAACAGGCGGTTCTCCACGTCGCCGTTCTGCGTCACCAGCACCGCCAGCGCGCGGTCGGCGGCGATGGAGACGAACTCGATGTGGCGGATCGGCGCCTCGGCCTTGGGCGCGATCACGAGGCTCGCGCAGTGCGAGAGGCCCGAGAGCATCGCGCCCGCCTCGTCCAGCATGTCGGCGACGGAGGCCGAGGCGCCGCCGACCGCCTGGTCGATCACGCCGCGCTCGGCCTCGTCGATGTCGCCGATCTCCAGCAGGCCGTCCACGAACATCCGCAGGCCAAGATGCGTCGGCACCCTCCCGGCGCTGGCGTGGGGGCTGTCGAGCATGCCCAGCGCCTCCAGATCCTGCATGACGTTGCGGATCGAGGCGGGCGACAGCTGCATCCCCATCTGGCGCGAGAGCGTGCGCGAGCCGACCGGGTCGCCGGTCTCCAGATAGGTCTCGACGAGTTGCCGGAACACGTCCCGCGCGCGGGCGTTCATGTCGGCGAGTATCGGCGCGGTCTCGTTCATGGGACGCACTGACGGTCTTCTTTCATGACCAAAGAGGTAGGGCTGGCCGCGACGCCGGTCAATCGCGCCCGTCGCGGCGGCGGACCTCAGGCCCGGATGGACGGCGCGGCGACGGGCGGATAGACCAGCCCCATCGCCGAGAGCCACAGACGGAGTCCCCCATGCGCCCATCCGGCCGCGCCCCCGACGCGCTGCGCAGCATTTCCTTCGAGACCGGCGTCAGCATGCACGCCGAGGGTTCCTGCCTCGTGAAGTTCGGCGACACGCATGTCCTGTGCACCGCGACCGTGGAGGAGAAGGCCCCGCCCTTCCTGCGCAACACCGGGCTCGGCTGGGTGACGGCGGAGTACGCGATGCTCCCGCGCGCGACGACCTCGCGCAACCGCCGCGAGCGGCAGGGCGCCTCCGGCCGGACGCAGGAGATCCAGCGGCTCGTCGGGCGCTCCCTGCGCGCCTGCCTCGACCGGCCGGCGCTCGGCGAGCGCCAGATCGTCGTGGACTGCGACGTGCTGCAGGCCGACGGCGGCACCCGCACCGCGGCCATCACCGGCGGATGGATCGCGCTGCGCCTCGCCGTGGACGCGATGATGGCCAAGGGGACCATCGCGTCGGACGCCCTGACCGGTCACATCGCCGCGATCTCCTGCGGGATCACCGCGGTCGGGCCGGTGCTCGATCTCGACTACGCCGAGGACAGCACCGCAGGCGCCGACGCGAACTTCGTTCTGACCGGCGCCGGCGGGCTGGTCGAGGTGCAGGCCTCCGCCGAGGGCTCGGTGTTCTCGCGCGCCGAGTTCGACGCGCTGCTCGCGCTGGCGGAGAAAGGCGTGGCGGAGCTCGTGGCGGCGCAGAAGGCGGCGCTGGCGTGAGCCCCGCGACCCCGGCGCGGCGCCGGCTGGAGCCGGGGCGGCTCGTCATCGCCAGCCACAACGCCGGCAAGCTGCGCGAGATCGCGGCCCTGGTCGGGCCCTACGGCGTCGAGACCGTCTCGGCGGGCGAGCTCGGCCTGCCGGAGCCGGCGGAGACCGAGACCACCTTCGCCGGCAACGCCCGGATCAAGGCGCACGCCTCGGCGCAGGCCTCCGGCCTGCCGGCGCTCTCCGACGACAGCGGCATCGAGGTCGACGCGCTGGACGGCGCGCCCGGCGTCTTCACCGCCGACTGGGCCGAGACGCCCTCGGGCCGCGACTACGCCATGGCGATGCGCAAGGTCTGGGACGCGCTGGAGGCGAAGGCCGCGCCCGAGCCGCGGATCGGGCGCTTCGTCTGCTGCCTCTGCCTCGCCTGGCCCGACGGCCATGACGAGGTGTTCCTCGGCGCCGCGCCCGGCCGTCTGGTCTGGCCGCCGCGCGGCGCCAACGGCTTCGGCTTCGACCCGATGTTCCTGCCCGAAGGGCGCGACGAGACCTTCGGCGAGATGGCGCCCGACGCCAAGCACGACATCTCCCACCGCGCCGACGCCTTCCGCCAGCTCGTTTCCGCCAGCCTTTCGTGAGAGCGCGCCCATGACACGCCAACTCGTCTCCACCGGCTCCCCCTTCGAGCGCGACTACGCCTATTCGCGCGCCGTCAGGCAGGGCGACTGGTGCTTCGTCGCCGGGACGACCGGCTACGACTACGCCGCCATGTCGATGCCGGAAGACGCCGGCGAGCAGGCCCGCAACGCGCTGGCCACCATCGCGAAGGCGCTGGCCGAGGCCGGCTTCGCGATGAGCGACGTCGTGCGCACGGTCGTCTACGTCCCCGACCCAGACGACCACCCGAAGATCGGCCCGGCGCTGCGCGAGGCGTTCGGCGAGATCCGGCCGGCCAACACCACGGTCGCGAGCCCCCTGCTCAAGCCGGAGATGAAGGTCGAGATCGAGGTCACGGCCTTCAGGGGCTGAGGCGATGGCGGACGCGCGCGCAAACTCGCTGGAGGTGCGCCGGATCGCGGCCTTCACCCGCGACGGTCGCGGCGGCAACCCCGCCGGAGTGGTCCTGTCGGAGACGTTGCCCGACGCCGCGACGATGCAGGAGGTCGCCGCCGAAGTCGGCTATTCCGAGACGGCGTTCGCCGCGCCCGCAGAGGACGGCTGGCGCGTGCGCTACTTCTCGCCGGAGACCGAGGTTCCCTTCTGCGGCCACGCGACCATCGCGCTCGGCGCGGCGCTGGCGCAGGCGCACGGGGCCGGCGCCTTCCCCCTGCTGCTGACAAACGGCCGCATCGCGGTCGAGGCCGGAATGCGCGACGGCGCGTGGCGCGCCGTGCTGAGGTCTCCGCCGACGCGCAGCGCGCCGGCGCCCGGCGCGATCGTAGCGGAGGCGCTCGATCTCTTCGGCTACGACGCCGGCGCGCTCGACCCGACCCTGCCGCCCGCTCTCGCGCACGCCGGCGCCGACCACCTGATCGTCGCGCTCGCCGCGCGCGAGGCGCTTGCGGCGATGGCCTACGATTTCGGCGCCGGGCGCGATTTCATGCGCCGCTGCGGCCTGACCACCGTCGCCTTCGTTCACCGCGAGTCGGAGCGCGTCTTTCACGCGCGCAACGCCTTCGCCGGCGGCGGCGTCGTCGAAGACCCGGCGACGGGGGCGGCGGCCGCGGCGCTGGCTGGCATGCTGCGCGACCTGGATGCGCTGAGCGGCGGCGAGTTCGTCGTGCTGCAGGGCGAGGACATGGGCCGGCCCTCGCGCATCGAGGTCTCGTTCCCGCAGGAGCGCGGCGCCGCGGTCAGCGTCGGCGGCGCCTGCGCGGACATCGCCGGCCCGTGACCGGCGGGGACGCAGGGCCTGCGACGCCGGCGGCGCACCGGGCCGACGCCGCAGCCGCGCCGCATGACTGGCTCGCGGGGGGCTTCGGCGTCTACGTCCACTGGCCGTTCTGCGCCGCGAAGTGCCCCTATTGCGACTTCAACTCCCACGTCGCGAAGGCTGCGGTCGACCAGCGCCGCTGGCGGGCGGCGCTTCTTTTGGAGATGGAGGCGGCGCGGGCGGCGACCGGGCCGCGGCGCGCGGACACGGTGTTCTTCGGCGGCGGCACGCCGAGCCTGATGCCGCCGGAGACCGTCGCCGCCGTCGTGGAGGCGGTCGACCGGCTCTGGGGCCTCGCGCCGGGGGCGGAGATCACGCTCGAAGCCAACCCGACATCGGTCGAGGCCGGCCGCTTCCGCGGCTATGCGCTGGCCGGCGTGAACCGCGTCTCGATGGGCGTGCAGGCGCTGGACGACCGCGACCTCAGGGCGCTCGGCCGGATGCACTCCGCGGCGGAGGCCCGGGCGGCCTTCGACGTGGCGCGCGCCGCCTTCGAGCGGGTCTCCTTCGACCTGATCTATGCGCGCGAGGGCCAGACGCCGGCGGCGTGGGCGTCGGAGCTGCGGGCGGCGCTGGCGATGGCCGTAGACCACCTGTCGCTCTACCAGCTCACCATCGAGCCCGGCACGGCCTTCGGCGCGCGGTTCGACGCGGGCAAGCTGACGGTCCCGCCCGACGACGACGCCGCGACGATGTATCTGGAGACGCAGGAAGTCTGCGCCGCCGCCGGGCTGCCGGCCTACGAGGTGTCGAACCACGCCCGCCCCGGCGCGGAGAGCCGCCACAACCGCGTCTACTGGCGCTATGGCGACTACGCCGGCGTCGGCCCTGGCGCCCATGGGCGGATCACAGGCCACGACGGCGCGCGCCGGGCGACGGTCTCGCCCTCGGCCCCCGGTGCATGGCTCGGCGCGGTCGAGCGGGGCGGCGGGCCGAGCTGGGCGGAGGAGGTCGTCGAGCCGGCCGATCAGGCGACGGAATACCTGATGATGGCGCTGCGGCTGACCGAGGGCGCCGATCTCGCGCGCTTCGCGCGGCTGAACGGCGCGCCGCTCGACCCCGCCCGCATCGCGCCGCTGGTCGAGGACGGGCTTGCGACCCTGGCCGGCGCGCGGATCGCCGCCACCGCCGCCGGGCGGCCGGTGCTCAACGCGCTGCTGCGGGCGCTGCTGGCCTGACGCAGGACGGCCGCGCCGTCCGCGGACCCGAAGACGAGTCGCGCGCGGCGGGGCCGGACTTTGCGCGTCGGCGTGCGGCCATTTGGGCCGGCCGCCACAGACATGGTTGCAGAGTGGAATGATTGCGCGCAAACCCCCCTCTGTCGCAAGAATATTGCGATTTTCCGCCTCTCGAGATGGATTTCCTCAGTCTCGCGGGTTGACCGGCCGCCGCCCCTGTGGCAACGCTCCCATCAACGTTGGGAGCGGGCGACATGGCGCTGGACATCGTAGTTATCGTGGGGCGCGCGGCGCGGCGAAGGGGCTAGGCTCCCTCGTCGAGGATCGCGCGCAGGGGCCCCGAACGGGGCCTTTTTCATGCGCGCTCCATGGAACTTGCAGAGCGGACGCGAAGGCGGGAGAGGCGAGATGATGGCGGATGGCGGCGGGCCGGCGGCGGCGCTGGCGGACGAGGCGGAGCGCGACGTGACCGGCGCGCACATCGTCGTGAAGGCGCTGCGCGACCAGGGCGTCGAAGTGGTCTTCGGCTATCCCGGCGGCGCGGTGCTGCCGATCTACGACGAGATATTCAAGCAGAACGACATCACCCATGTCCTCGTGCGGCACGAGCAGGGCGCGACCCACATGGCCGAGGGCTACGCCCGCGCCACCGGCAAGCCGGGCGTGGTGCTCGTCACCTCCGGCCCCGGCGCGACCAACGCCGTCACCGGCATGACCGACGCGCTGATGGACAGCATCCCGCTCGTGGTGCTGACCGGTCAGGTGCCGACCTTCATGATCGGCAACGACGCCTTCCAGGAAGCCGACACGGTGGGCATCACCCGCCCCTGCACCAAGCACAACTGGCTGGTGCGCGACACGGCGAACCTCGCCGACGTCATCCACGAGGCGTTCCACGTGGCGACGTCCGGCCGGCCCGGCCCGGTGCTCGTGGACATTCCGAAGGACGTGCAGTTCGCCTCCGCCCGCTACAAGGCGCCGGAGGCCGCGCGGCGCTCGACCTACCAGCCGAAGACCGCCCCCGACATGGCGGCGATCGAAGCCGCGGTGGACCTGATCGAGCGCGCCGAACGGCCGATCTTCTACACCGGCGGCGGCGTGATCAACTCCGGCCCCGAGGCGACGCGGCTGCTGCGCGCGTTCGTGGCCGAGACGGGCTTTCCGATCACCTCCACGCTGATGGGCCTCGGCTGCTACCCGGCCTCGGGCGAGGCGTGGCTGGGGATGCTCGGGATGCACGGCTCCTACGAGGCCAACTGGGCGATGCACGACTGCGACGTGATGATCAACATCGGCGCGCGCTTCGACGACCGCATCACCGGGCGCATCAACGCCTTCTCGCCGGGCTCGGCCAAGATCCATGTCGACATCGACCCCTCGTCGATCAACAAGAACGTGCGCGTGGACGTGCCGGTGGTCGCCGACGTGACCGAGGCGCTGCGCGCGATGCTGGAGGTCTGGCGGGCGCGCGGCGCGAAGAAGCGCGACGTCTCGGCGTGGTGGCGGCGCATCGAGGGCTGGCGCGCCATCGACTGCTTCGCCTTCCGCAACTCCGACACGGTGATCAAGCCGCAATACGCCCTGCAGCGGCTCGAGGCGCTCACCAAGGGCATGGACCGCTACGTGACGACCGAAGTGGGCCAGCACCAGATGTGGGCGGCGCAGTATCTCGGCTTCGAGGAGCCGAACCGCTGGATGACCTCCGGCGGGCTCGGCACCATGGGCTACGGCCTGCCGGCGTCGATCGGCGTGCAGATGGCGCACCGCGACGCTCTGGTGATCAACGTCGCCGGCGAGGCGTCGTGGATGATGAACATGCAGGAGATGAGCACGGCGATCCAGTATCGCCTGCCGGTCAAGCAGTTCATCCTCAACAACGAGCGCCTCGGCATGGTGCGGCAGTGGCAGCAGCTGCTGCACGGCGAGCGCTATTCGCACAGCTACTCCGAGGCGCTGCCCGATTTCGTGAAGCTCGCCGAGGCGTTCGGCGCCAAGGGCATCCGCTGCGAGAACCCCGCCGACCTCGACGAGGCCATCGCCGAGATGCTCGCCTATGACGGCCCGGTGGTCTTCGACTGCCTCGTGGAGCGCCATGAGAACTGCTTCCCGATGATCCCCTCGGGCAAGGCCCACAACGAGATGCTGCTGGGCGAGGCGAGCACCGACGGCGCCATCGGCGACGCCGGCGCGGTGCTGGTGTGAGCCCGCGGCCCGCTCCGGCGCGCCGGCCGCAGGGCGGCGCCGCCCGCTCGAACGCCGCCTCCGCGCCGCCCGTGCGCGCAACCCCTCAGGAGAGACGCGCATGAACGCGCTCAAGATCGAACAGGGCTCGTCGAGCCACAGCGCCTACGACCTGCGCGCGAGCCGCGAGGAGGGCGTCGAGCGCCGCACGCTGGCGGTGCTGGTGGACAACGAGCCCGGCGTGCTGGCGCGCGTGATCGGCCTCTTCTCCGGCCGCGGCTACAACATCGAGAGCCTGACGGTCGCCGAGACCGACCACACCGGCCATCTCAGCCGCATCACCATCGTCACCTCCGGCACGCCGATGGTGCTGGAGCAGATCAAGGCGCAGCTCGGCCGCCTCGTGCCGGTGCGCGACGTGCACGACCTCACGACCGAGAGCCCTTCGGTCGAGCGGGAGCTGGCGCTGGTGAAGGTCGTCTCCACCGGCGACAAGCGCGTCGAGGCGCTGAGGCTGAAGGACGCCTTCCGCGCCAACGTGGTCGACAGCACGCTGGAGAGCTTCGTGTTCGAGGTGACCGGCTCGCCCCGGAAGATCGACGCCTTCGTCGACCTGATGCGCCCGCTGGGCCTGATGGACGTCGCGCGCACCGGCGTCGCCGCGATCACCCGCGGGCCGGAACCGCTGTGAGGCCCCTGCCCGCGCGCCGAGCCGCCGCGGCGCCTGCGTCCGGCGCCGCCGCGGCCGCATGCGCCCTTCTGCGGGCCGCCGCGCCCGCGACGTCGGCGGCGCTGCTGGCCGCCGGGGCCGCGCTGGCCCAACCGGCTCCCGGCCCGGTCTATCTCAGCGTCGCCGCGCTGGAGGACGGGCGGCTGCAGAGCACCTTCGTCTTCTCCGACGCGGCGCGGCGCGGCGAGTTCGCCCCGCTCGCCGCGTTCTCGGTGGCGCCCGATGCCCAGAGCTGCGGCATGAACCTGCGCGCCGACGCGGAGATACCCCAGATCGACCGCGCCGCGCCGATCATCGACCCCTCCAACCCCGAGACCCCCGTCA
>CAYGUQ010000098.1:0-10727 GCA_964352995.1 uncultured Rhodobacterales bacterium | reverse complement strand
GTGATGCGCGGTAGGCCCCATCTCCAGGATGCGGCCGCCGCGCATCACCGCCACCCGGTCCGCGATGCGGCGCACCACCGCAAGGTCGTGCGAGACGAAGAGCATGGTCAGGCCGAACTCCTCCTTGAGCCGCTCCAGCAGCGCGAGCACCTGCGCCTGCACCGAGACGTCGAGCGCCGAGGTCGGCTCGTCCGCCACGATCACCTGCGGCCGCGCGCCGAGCGCCCGGGCGATGGCGACGCGCTGCCGCTGGCCGCCGGAGAACTCGTGGGGATAGCGCGACAGCATGTCTGGGCTGAGCCCGACCTGCGCCAGCAGATCGGCGGCCTCGTCGAGCGCGGCGCGGCGCGGCAGGCCGCGGTGCAGCCGGATCGGCTCCGCCACGGTCGCGCCGACGGTCTGGCGCGGGTCGAGCGACGCGAACGGGTCCTGGAAGATCATCTGGACGCGCGACCGCGCGCGCCGCAGCGCCGCGCCGGAGACCGCCAGCATGTCCACGCCGTCGACGGTGACCGAGCCGGCGTCGGGCTCGGTGAGCCGCGCCAGCACGCGGCCGGCGGTGGACTTGCCCGAGCCGCTCTCGCCGACCAGCGCCAGCGTCTCGCGCGCGCCGATCTCCAGCGTGACGCCGCGCAGCGCGCGCGTCTCCTGCGTCGCCCCGAAGAGGCCGCGGCGGCCGCGGAAGGTCTTCTCCACCTGCGCCATGCGCGCCAGCGGCGACGCCTGCGCGGCGGCGGCTGCTGCTGCGGCTGCTGCTGCGGCGGGGCGCGCGTCGTCGAGCCTCGGCGCCGCCGCCAGCAGGGCGCGGGTGTAGGGCGCGGCGGGGGCCGCAAACAGGCGCGCCACCGGCGCCGCCTCCACGGCCCGGCCGGCCTTCATCACCAGCGCGCGCTGCGCCGTCTGCGCCACCACGCCCATGTCGTGCGTGATCAGGATCATCGCGGCGTCGGTCTCGGCGACAAGCGCGTCGAGCAGCGCGAGGATCTGCGCCTGCACGGTCACGTCCAGCGCCGTCGTCGGCTCGTCGGCGATCAGCAGCGCGGGGCGGAGCAGCATCGCCATGGCGATCATGACCCTCTGGCGCATGCCGCCGGAGAACTCGTGCGGATACTGGCCCATGCGGCCTGCGGGATCGGGAATGCCGACGCGCTCCAGCATCTCGACCGCCTGGCCGCGGGCCTCGGCGGGCGAGGCGAGCCCGTGCGCGAGCAGCGCCTCGGTCAGTTGCAGCCCGATGGTCAGCACGGGGTTCAGCGCCGTCATCGGCTCCTGGAAGATCATCCCGGCGCGCCGCCCGCGCACCGAGGCCAGCGCCCCGTCGGAGAGGCCGAGCAGCTCCCGCCCCTCAAGCCGAACCCCGCCGGAGGCGCGCGCGCCGGCGGGAAGCAGGCCCATGACGGCGCGCGCGGTCATGCTCTTGCCCGAGCCGCTCTCGCCGACGATGGCGAGGATCTCCCCCGGCGCCACGGCGAAGGACAGGTCGCTGACGACGACGTTGCGGTCCCGCCGGGGGCCGAGCTCGACGGTCAGGCCCTCGACCTCCAGGACGGGCGCGCTCATCGTCCGCGCTCCCGCGGGTCGAGCGCGGTGCGCAGCCCGTCGCCGAGCAGGTTGAAGCCCAGCACGGTGACGGCGATGGCGAGCCCCGGCAGGGTCATCAGCCACGGCGCACGGTTGAAGTAGTCGCGCGAGCCAGCCAGCATGTAGCCCCATTCCGACGTCGGCGGCTGCGCGCCGAGCCCGAGGAAGCTGAGGCCCGCCGCGGCGAGGATCGCCGTGGAGACGCCCAGCGTCGCCACCACGATCATCGTCGGCGCGACGTTGGGCAGCAGATGCGCGAACACCAGCCGGAACGGCCCGGCGCCGGCGGCCACGCTCGCCTCGAAATAGGGCTTGGAGACCTCCACCAGCGAGGCGGAATAGCAGGTGCGCGCGTAGAACGGCACGCCGGCCACCCCGACCGCGATCACCGCGTTCTGCAGGCTCGGCCCGAGAACCGCGACGAAGGAAAGCGCGATCAGCGTCTCGGTGAAGCTGAACAGGACGTCCGTGCCGCGCATCAGCACGGTCTCCAGCCAGCCGCGCGCGAAGGCCGCGACCATGCCGACCACGACGCCGACGGTCAGCGATATGCCCACCGCCACGGCGCCGATCAGCAGCGTCAGGCGGCTGCCGTGGATCAGGCGCGAGACCATGTCGCGGCCGAACTCGTCGGTGCCCAGCAGGAAGCGCCCGCCCGGCGGCAGGAAGCGCCCGCCGGTTCCCATGCGCTGCGGATCGTGCGGCGCCAGCCAGTCCGCGCCCGCCGCGCAGACGACCAGCGCCGCGACGACGGCCATTCCCACCGCGCCGCTCGGCGAGGCCAGCAGCCGCCGCCAGAAGCCGGGCGCGGCGCGGCGCGGGACGTCGGCGAAGGCCTCGCTCATGCTCAGCCCCTCCGGATGCGCGGGTCGAGCAGCGCGTAGACGGCGTCGAGCAGGATCGACACCGCCACCACCACGACCGCGAAGGTCAGGATGAAGCCCTGGATCACGGGATAGTCGCGCTGGAAGATCGCCTCGACGGCCATGCGCCCGACCCCGTTCCACGAGAAGATGTTCTCCACCACGATGGCCCCGCCCATCATGAAGGCGAACTGCAGGCCCATCATGGTCACGATCGGCAGCAGCCCCGCGCGCAGCACGTGGCGGCGCAGCACCAGCCCGCGCGGCAGGCCCTTGGCGATGGCGGTCTGCACGAAGTCCTGGCTCATGACGTCGATCATCGCGGAGCGCGTCAGCCGCGCGAAGATCGCGGCGTTGGAGAGCCCCAGCGTAGCAGCCGGCAGCACGAGGTTCAGCGGCCCCGAGCCGCTGACCGGCAGCCAGCCGAGTTCCACCGCGAACCAGAACAGCAGCATCAGGCCGAGCCAGAAATGCGGCATGGAGATGCCGGCGATGGCCGCGACCATCAGGCCCGCGTCCCACGCCGTGCCCTGCCGGTAGGCCGCGTAGAAGCCGATCGGCACGCCGATGGCGATGGCGACCGCCATGGCGGCGCAGGCGAGCGCGAGCGTGTTCGGCAGCCGCTGCAGGATCACGTCGGTCACGGGCTGGCCGCCGCGGATCGTCACGCCGAGGTCGCCCTGCAGCAGCCGCTCCATGAACATCAGGTACTGCACGGGGATGGGGCGATCGAGGCCGAGGCTGCGCCGAACCTCCTCGATCTGCTCGGGCGTGGTGCCCTGGCTCTGGGCGTACATGATCTGCACCGGATCGCCCGGCACGGCGTGGATCAGCAGCGTGACGAGGATCGTCGTGACGAACACCGTCAGAAGACCCATCGCCAGCCGGCCGGCCATGAAGCGCCACATCGCGGCAATCCCCGTCAGGAAGCGGCCGGGCGCGGCCGCCCGGCCCTGCGCGTCAACCGCCCAGCTTCACGTCGCTGAAGATCGGGTAGACGAAGGGCGCGACCTTGAAGCCCTCCACCTCGGGCCGCACCGCGAACACCCACTCCCAGCCGGGCGTGTAGAGCGGCACGTGGATGGCGTTCTCCAGCAGGTACCTGAACGCCTCCTGCACCTTCGCCTTGCGCGCCTCGGGGTCGGTCAGCAGGCGCGTCTCGGCGAGGATCGCGTCGAGCTCGGGCGAGGTGTAGCCGCGATAGGCGCCGGGCGTGTGCCACAGCGCATGCAGGATGTCGGGGTCGTACCAGGACCACGTCATCATATCCATGCTGCCGCGGGTTCCCTCGGTGGTCTCGTTCTCCTGCCGGACGCGGGCGTTGAGGCTGCCGATGTCCATGATCTCGATCTCGGCCTTGACGCCGACATCCGCCAGCTGCGCCTGAAACACCTCGGCGAGCTTCTGGCGGTTGCCGCCAGTCCAGACCAGCAGCGCGGTCTCCAGCGGGTTGTCGGGGCCGTAGCCCATCTCGGCCAGCAGTTCGCGCGCCTTGTCGGGGTCGTATTCGGGCCGATGCTGCGCGCAGAAGTCCTGGTCGTTGCCGAAGACGCCGCGCGAGACGGGGCAGAGCTCGGTGATCGAGAGGTCGCCGTAGATCAGGCCGATGGCCGTCGCCGCGTCGGTGGCGTGGGCCACGGCCCGCCGCGCGCGCACGTCGTCGAACGGCGGGCGATGCACGGCGAACTCCCAGAACACGTTCTGGCCGGTGTTCTCGGCCACAACGATGTCGAGTTCGCCGGACTCCGCCAGCATCGGCACGTCGTCGAAGGGCGGCTCGGCGACATGGACCTCCCCGGTCTTCAGCGCCGCCAGACGCGCCTGAGGCTCGGGCACCACCGCGATCACGAGGCCGCTCTCGTAGGGCGCGCCCGGGTTCTCGGCCAGCTTGCCGAAATTGGCGTAGTCGGCGTTGGCGGAGAGGACGATGCGGTCGCCGCGCGTCCAGCTCTCCAGCGCCCAGGGGCCGGAGCCGATCGCGGTCGTCGTCCCGAATCCTTCCGCGCCGGCGTTGCTGTCGCAGATGATCGAGCTGAAGCTGTCGGCGAGGAACGGGATGAGCGCGACGAAGGGCGTCTCCAGCGTCAGCTTCACCGTGAGCGGATCGATCACCTCCACGCCGCTGATCGGCCCCCAGCTGCCCTTGGTGACGCTGGGCGCGGCGGGGTCGAAGGCGGCGTCGATGGTGTACTTCACGTCGTTGGCGTCGAGCGGCGTGCCGTCGTGGCAGGTCACGCCCTCCTGCAGCGCGAAGGTGTACTCGGTGCCGTCGGCGTTCGATTCCCAGGACTTCGCGACATGCGGAACGGGGGCCCCGTCGGCGTCGGTCGCCAGCAGCGTGTCGTAGATCAGGCTCCAGACCTGGAGCGACAGGGTGCTGGTCGCGCGGTGGGGGTCGAGGCTGTCGATGTCGCCGTAGCGGGCCCAGACGATGTCCTCCGCCTGGGCGGCGAATCCGGCCCCTGCGAGCGCGCCGGCGAGGGCGAGCGATGTGCGTTTGGTCTTCGGCATGGGAAAGCGTCTCCTGTCGAACCCCGGTCGTGACGCCGGCGGACCCGACGCTACGGGCCCCGGCTTCGAAGCGCCAAGAACCGATCATTGATGCGTCATTGATTTTCATTGATGTCGCATTCGGGCGGCGTCTCGGCCGCCTGCGCGGCGCCCGCGACGCGTCAGATGTCGGCCGCGAGCCCGTCGCCCCAGTCGTCGTGGATGCGGTCGATGAACTGCATGCGCTCGATGGCCGCCTGCCCCACGCGGCTCGCCACGGCCATGCACAGGTAGGTGAGAATCGACACCGGCGCGGCGACCGACTCGAACAGCGCGAGGCCCTGCGTGCGGCAGCGCAGCGTCACCGTCGCCGCCTCCGCCGCGCCCGGCGACGCCTGGTCGGTGATGTAGACGACCCGCGCCCCCGCCGCGACCGCCGAACGCATGATGGCGCGAAGGCTGCGCGTCTTGCGGGCGATCCCCAGCGCGATCACCGTGTCGGCCTCGGCGATGGAGGCGAACTCCTCGGGAACCGAGAAGCCGCCGATGGGGATCATGCGGATGTCGGCCTTCACCTTGATCAGCTGGGCGCGCGCGAAATGCGCGAGCGGATAGTACGAGCCGAAGCCCACAACCCAGATCTTCTGGGCCCTCGCCAGATACTCCACCGCCTCGCGCAGCTCGTCGCTGCGGATCGCCTCGATGGAGCGGATCAGGTTCTGCACGTCGTTGGCCAGATGGTCGGCGATCTCGCCGCGGCCCGACTTGCGCTGCAGCGGAGCTGAGAAGACCCGCTTGCCGGCGCCGTTGCGGCCGCTGCGCTCGCCGTCCCGGGCGAGGCGCTGCGCGGTGCGGAAGCTGGGGTAGCCGAGGCGCTTGAAGAAGCGCGCCGTGGTGGCCCGCGACACGCCGACGAGGCCGGAGAGCTCGGTGGCGGAGTTCAGGACCAGCGCGTCCGGGTTCTCGATCAGCACCTCCGCCAGCGCGCGCTCGTTGCGCGTGAGGTCGTCGAACATTTCAAGGATGCGCTCGGAGACGCTGGGTTCAGCCATCGAAGCCCTCACTGCGTGCCGGAATGCGACAAGCCTGCGTCATCGCAGGCGAGCGCCGCAACCCCGCCCGGTCGGTCTTCGCAGCCGACCGCAAGCATGCCGACGCAGCGCTGAAGGCGGCTGCGCCTCCCGGTCCGCGCGACGGAGGACGAGGGCGCCGCGCCGCCCCGGCCGCACGATCCGGCGAGGGCCGAGCGGTCGCCGCTGACGCAGGGCGCGACTCCCCGTTGCTTTTTCCGACTGCGACGGTCAGATTTGGGCATGGGCGGCGCAGGCCGCCGAACGACGCGAACCTTGCAGGGATAGGGGCGATGGCGCCGATTGCGCAAAGCAGCGACTCGCGAGCGGCGGTGATCGCTTTCCCGCGACAGGGGCGGGTCGCCGGCGCGCCGGGCCCCGATCGTCCCGCAGCGCCGCTCGTGGCGACCCTGCGCGTCGCGGCGCGCGACCTGCAGGTGACGGCGCCGCTGGACCTCGACCGCCTCGCGGCGACGGGCTGCGGCGCGGCGCCGGCGGCGCTGTGGGCGCGCGCGCTGATCGAGACGGCCGGGCGCGGCGCGCGGCTGGTGTTTCACCGTCAGGCGGAGCCGATGGTGAGCGCCACGGAGTGCTGGCTGGCGTCGCTCGTGGCGGCCGTCGCCAAGGAAGACGCGGCGAGCGCGGCGTTTCTAACCCACCGGTTTCTCGCAAAGAACGACCGAAGGCTTGCGGTCTGCTTCGCGGGCAGGCTCGCGGAGGCGCTGGAGGCCCGTCGCGCCGCCTGAGGCGCTGGTCGCGCCGCCGCAGCCGCATTACAATCCAAGCGTGAGGGGCCAGCCAGATACTCAGCCAGCCCGAAGGCGGCCGCATGATCCGGCCAAGGGGAGCATCAGTATGCCCAACGTCGCCCAGAAACTCGACGCCGACGCGCTGACCGCGGTGGTGGAGGGCCTGACCCAGGCGCTGGCCGAAGTCAGCGTGACCACGATGAAGGCGCAGAACTACCACTGGAACGTGACCGGGATGGCGTTCGGCCCGCTGCACGAACTGTTCCAGAAGATCTACGAGGACCATTTCGAGGCGCAGGACGACACCGCCGAACGGATCAAGGCGCTCGACGCCCATGCCGTCGGCCGCTACTCGGCCTACCTTGAGCGCTCGCGGATCAAGGAGTGCGACGGCCATCTCGACGCCAAGGGCATGATCGCCGCCATGCAGGCCGATCAGGAGACGCTCGCCGGCGCCTACAACGCGCTGGCCGATCTCGCCGAGGAAAAAGGCGACATGATCACCAACGACTTCGCCATCGGCCGCGCGGCCGTGCATGAGAAGTTCGCATGGATGCTGCGCGCCCACCTGCGCGGCTAGTCGTCCCCGACCGGGCTCTCCTTCCCGAGAGCCCGGCACTTGTTGCGATAGGCCACGCGCCACATCGCGAACCGGGCGTCCGGAAACCGCGCGAGCAGCGCCTTCTGCTGCGCGGTCAGGTCGTCGAGAAACGCGGTCTGCGCGGCGGGCTTCTTCAGCGCGCCGAACAGGTCCTTCTGCGCCCGGGTCATCGAGCACTGCACGCAGTGCCCTTCGAGCTCGTACCGGCAGACGTCGACGCAAGGAGTGGGGTAGCCGCGCATCATGCCGGCCACTCCGCGCCCTTCTTCTCCAGCTTGCGGGCGTAGAGCTTGCGCCAGGCCCTGAAAGGCCTTCCGAGCGCGGCCTGTCGCGCCATCAGCGCGGCGACGAAGGCCGCGCGGCGCTTGCCGCCCTCCAGCCTCTTGAACGCCTTCTTGTCCTTCTTCGTCATCGCGCAGCCTATGCAGCGCGCGTCGCCGCCGTCCTGGAGGCGAAACTTGCACACGTCGATGCAGGGCGACGGCGTCTTGGCCATGGGCGATATCCTCGGCTTGCCGGGCGACGGCGGCTTGAGCGAACACGGCGCGCAAGCGCGTCAGTGAATGGGCGCGGGGCGGGGCGCCTGCGGCGCCGTCGGGTTGGCGGGTTCGCAACGACGGCTCACTTGGTCAACAGCAGCTTGCCCTGCCGGGTGACCTGCAGCGTGTAGATGTCGCCCTCGTGCTCGATCAGAACCTTGCGCGCGCCGCACAACAGGGCGGCGCTCTGCACCTTCGCCGGGGCGGCCGCAGGCTGCTCGGGTCGCTCCGACCCTTCGGTCACCCGCAACGCCTCGCCTCCCTGTCGATCAGCCATTCGCAGAACGCCGGCGCCTCCTCCGCGCATGCCCCGCATTGCGCCATCGCATTGGCGCTGAAGAGCGTCTCGCGCAGCGGCGGCGTCGCGGCGGGGGCCGGCGGCGGGTCGGCTTGTCGCGGTGCGGCGGCGTTCATCGCACATGTCCCTTTCGCCGGGCGCCGGCGCTCTCGCGAGTCGGGGCGCGCCGGATTGATCTCCAAGGATTGTTGACCGATAGAATCGGGTATTGTCAAACCAGATCGAAGCAGTCGGATATTCTGACGCAGAGGGGCCGCCGAGGACCGGCGCGGTCAGCTCGGCGGGTGGTTTCGGAGCGCCGCGGAGAGATAGAGGCGCGCCCGCGACAACAGCCGCGCCTCGCGCTTGTCCGGCGCGCCGCCCCGATCCGCCGAGACGCTGCGCGCGATCCACGGGTGCCGCGGGTCTTCGAACGCGCGATGCCCGACCGCGAAGAGAAAGCCGCTCGCCACCGCCTGACCGGTCGCCTGCGGCAGCGCGACAAGCCGCGCAGCGCGCCCGCCGAGCGCGACCAGCTCCGCCAGCGCCTCCGGCCCCGCGTCGGCGGCGCGCTCGGGATAGTCCGCTCGCAGGAGCGCGCAGACGGCCCCCGGCGACAGCCCTTCCTCCGGTCGGCGCTCAAGGCGCGCAGCGAGCCGCTCGAAGGCCGCCCGCGCCCTTGCGTGGCCGGGGCCGCTGACCCTGGCGATGTAGGCGGTCTGCGCCTCGTGCAGCAGCGTCGCGCGGTCGAACTCGTCGGGGTAATGCGGATCGGTCAGCGCCCTCGCCGCCCATGGCAGCAGCGGGTCGTCTGCGAAGCCGACGCCGAACTGGCAGATCAGCTCCAGATACA
Organism: uncultured Rhodobacterales bacterium; assembly: GCA_964352995.1. GTDB lineage: Bacteria > Pseudomonadota > Alphaproteobacteria > Rhodobacterales > Rhodobacteraceae > Rubrimonas. The sequence continues at coordinate 1,704 of CAYGUQ010000098.1, read as the reverse complement.
GGCGCACGGGCCCCGCCTGACGAAAGCCGAAGCGCGCCGCGTCGTCCATGCCGCGCGATGCCAGGCCCCTCATGCCGGCCACGCCGATCAGGCGACCGATGTCGGGGGCGAAGGCCGTGAGGTGACGCCCCATCCTCTCGATGAAGCGCTCGCGGGCCGCCTCGTCGATGACGCTCAACTGGCGCGTGGTGAGCACGAGCATGGCGGCGATCCTCCCCGGGCGGCTCAGGGTCCGGGCATGGCCGGATAGGGCCAGCCGCGGAAGACCTGCCAGCAGTTTCGAACGACCTGCGCATTCGAGGCCGGCTTGGCGGAGGTCGCGTCCGCCTCGCGATCGCCGGCCGGCCCGGCGTGCCCGGCCGCGTTGATCACCGCCAGCGCCGGCGCGAGGTTCTCCAGAAACGTGGGCCAGATGTCGCTCTCGGGCAGGAAGGAGAACTGGTTGTCCTCGGTGCGGGCCGCCGAGAGCGGGCGGACCTCGGGCGTGTAGGCCGGCTTGTCGCCGGACGCCTCGCGGTAGAAATCCATCGCGCTGCCGGTCGCCGCATACATGATCGTCCGCGCGCTGCCGAGGGCGTAGGCCTGCGCGCCCGGCGCCTGCCGGTTCAGCTCCTGCATCCCGCGGCCCAGCCATTTCGTGTAGTTGTCGCCGGGAACCTCGAACTTCTCGGGGTAGAGGTAGACGCCGAAGCAGCTGTGGAAGTGCAGGCTCGTCCTGACGCCGGAGTTCCTGGCGAGGGCTTCGAGCGCCTGCGTCTCTCGCTCGCTGGCGGCCGAGGGCCCGCACCAGATCTGCCGGCCGACCGCGTTGCCCGAGACGTTGGTCTGGGCGCAGTCCGCGGGATTGCGGCTGGTCGCGGCGACGCCCGGACGTCCGGGAACGAAGGTCTCGTCGCCCCAGGCCGCGGTCGGGTCCGTGCAGGCGTGGTTCCTGTTGCAGTCCACGCCCTTGTAGAAGGCCGCGCCGGACCGGCTGTAGCTGAACGTCCGGCCCGGATCCGTTTCGCCCTGCGCGACAGCCGGCGTGAAGGGCGACGGCGGCATGCCCGCGTCTGCCGGGCGCCACGTCTTGGTGTTGGCGCGCCACAGCCGGTTCGTCGCCACGCTCATTTCGTGGCCGTCCGGGTTGACGAGCGGAACGATCCAGACGGTGCGATTGTGCAGCAGATGCTTGAGGCGTTTCTCGGCCTGCGTTGCGGGCGCGCCCGATGGATAGGCGGTCACGAGGTACTCGGCGATGAGGAACGGCACCTCCACCGAAATCCACTCGCGGGCGTGGTAGCAGCCGGTGATGACGCAGGCGTGGGGGCCGTTGCCGATCTTGATCGCGCGGATCGGCCTGCCTTCGGTGCTGTTTCCGACGTCGGCGACGCTCGCGTCGACGATGCCCTTTCCCGCGCCGATCGCGCGCAGCTCGGCGAGGTCCGCGTCGAGGCAATAGAAGCGCTTGGCGCCGCGCGCCGCGCCGCCGGTCGCCTGCTTGTTCACCGCCACGCTGCGCGAGACCGACGAGCGCGCCGCGCCGGAGCCGCGGTTGACGTGGTAGAGAAAACCGTCGGGGCGGCTCAGCATCGGGCGTCTCCTCAGCGAAGGTCTCGCGCGGCGGCGAGAAGGCGCTCCAGTTCGACGGCGAGCGGGGCGAGCGGGACCGGCGGCGAGGCGGCGCCGGCGGCCGCCGCAGCCTGATAGAGGGCGAGATCGTCG
>CAYGUQ010000097.1:0-10770 GCA_964352995.1 uncultured Rhodobacterales bacterium | reverse complement strand
AGCGTCGTCAGGTGACCCGTGCCTTTCGTGGAACGCTGCGCGAGGCGAAGGCGGAGCTCGCCGCCGCCATGGGCGCGCTGGGCGACGCCCGCCGCGAGATCGCGGCGCTGCGCGGCCCCGCGACCGCGCCCTCCGACCCAGCCTGAAGGCCCCGGCGGCGGGCTCGACTCAACAGCCTCCGCCGGGCCCCGCCTCGCGCGTCCAGCGCTGGGTCGCGCCGAAGAGCGGCACGCCGACATAGCCGCGCAGGCGCAGCGCGTCCGGCGCGTCGAGCCGCATGGTCGCGCTGTAGGTCTCGCCGTCCTCGGCGGAATAGATCGTCCCGCCCTCCCAGCCGTCGTCGTCGCGCGTGAAGCCGCCGAGCAGCGCCATGCCGCAGATCGGCCTGTCGCGCAGCGCGGCGTCGGGATTGCGGCGGTCGCGCAGGGGCGCGCCGTCCTCGCCGAGCGGATCGCGCAGGCCGACGATGCGCCCGCAGGCCTGCTCGCCGCAGGGCGCGATCTCCACGACCGCCGCGCCGCTCTCGACCCGCCAGAAGCCGAACACCCCGTCCTCCGCCCGCGCCGCGCCATGCGCCGCCGCCGCTCCGATCGCCAGAGCCGCCGCCGCCGCCGTCCGCATCCTCGTTCCAGCCATAGCCGTTCCACGCCCCGCGATGTTGCAAACCGCCGCCGCCATGCTATCCCGCCCGGCGTGAACAGTCTTGGAGGAAGCGATGGACGGGACCGACGCCCTGGACGGGCTTGAGGGCCTGCGCGCCGGCTATCTCGGCCGCATCGCCGAGGCCGGGGACGAGGCCCAGCTCGAGGCCGCGCGCCTCGCCGCGCTCGGCAAGAAGGGCGAGGTCGCGCTGCGCATGCGCGAGCTCGGCAAGATGACGCCGGAGCAGCGGGCCGCCGCCGGCCCTGCGCTCAACGCGCTGAAGGACGAACTGCTCGCCGCGCTCGCCGCCCGCAAGGCGTCGCTGGCCGACGCGGCGCTCGCCGAGCGCCTCCGTACCGAGTGGCTCGACGTCACGCTCACCCCGCGCACGCTCGGGCCCGGCGTGGGGCAGGGGAGCGTCCACCCCGTCAGCCAGGTGACCGACGAGGTGATCGCGATCTTCGGCGACATGGGCTTCGGCGTGCAGGAAGGCCCGCAGATCGAGGACGACTGGCACAATTTCGACGCCCTCAACATCCCGCCCGAGCACCCCAGCCGGACGGAGATGGACACCTTCTACATGGCGCGGCTCGACGGCGACGACCGCCGCCCGAACGTGCTGCGCACCCACACCTCGCCGGTGCAGATCCGCGGGATGCTGGAGCATGGCGCGCCGTGCCGCTTCATCTGCCCCGGTCGCGTCTATCGCTGCGACTACGACCAGACGCACACGCCGATGTTCCATCAGGTCGAGGGCCTCGCCATCGACCGCGACATCACGATGGCCAACCTCAAATGGGTGCTGGAGGAGTTCTGCCGCCGGTTCTTCGAGGTCGAGGGCGTCGAGCTGCGCTTCCGCGCGAGCCACTTCCCCTTCACCGAACCCTCGGCCGAGGTCGACATCCGCTGCTCCTGGGCGGGCGGCGTGCTGAAGATCGGCGAGGGCGACTCGTGGCTTGAGATCCTCGGCTCCGGCATGATCCACCCGCATGTGCTGCGCTCCGGCGGGATCGATCCGGAGGTCTGGCAGGGCTTCGCCTTCGGCATGGGCATCGACCGCATCGCGATGCTCAAATACGGCATGCCCGACCTGCGCGCCTTCTTCGAGGGCGATCTGCGCTGGCTGAAGCACTACGGCTTCTCCGCGCTCGACATGCCCGGCGCCGCAGACCGCTGAGGTCGCCCGCCGGCGCCCGCCGAGCGCGTGGCGCCGTCGGCGAGGCTCAGGCTGCGGCGCGGCGCCGCCGGTGCGGCAGCGTCACGGTGAAGGTCGTGCCGACGCCGACCTCGCTGACGACGTCCACGCCGCCGTCATGCATGTCGACGAAGTGGCGCAGCAGGTGGAGGCCGATGCCGCTGCCCGGGCGGCCTTCCGACGTCGAGGCGCGGAAGAACCGCGTGAACAGCCGCTCCAGCTCGTCCGGCGGAATGCCGACGCCCTCGTCGGAGACCCTCACCACCGCCGCGTCGCCTTCGAGCTTCGCGCGCACGGTGACGGTGGAGCCCGCGTCGGAGTACTTCACGGCGTTCGACAGGAGATTCGACACGATCTGGCGGATCAGCACCGGGTCGCCGTCGATCGGAATCGACTGCTGCACATGCGTCAGCACGCTCCGGTCGCGCGCGAGTTCGGCGGTCGCGCGGCACTCCTCGCGCACGATGTCGGCGAGGTCGGTCGGTTGCGGCTTGAACTCGATCTTTCCCGCCTCCATCCGCGCCGACTGGAGCACGCTCTCCATCAGGTCGACGATGCGGCAGACCGCGGCGCGGATCTCGTCGGCCCTCTCGGCCTCCTGACCGCGCGCCTCGCGACCCGCCGCGCGGCTGATCTGACGCGCCCGCCCGTCGATGATCGCAAGCGGCGTGCGGAATTCGTGGCTGACCATCGCGACGAATTCGCGCTGGATGCAGTTGAGATGGCGCTCGGCGTCCAGGCTCTCCGTCAGCTCGGCGTTGAGCCGCACGATCTGGGCGTCGCGCTCCCGCGCTTCGGCGACGACCTTCTCCAGCGCGGCGGTCTTGGCCTCGTATGATGCGATGGAGGGCGTCCGGAGCACCTTCGGGGCCAGCGGCCACAGCGCGGCCGCCGTCACGACCGAAACGCCCGCGGTCACGGTCTTCACGGCGCCCTGAACGCCATAGTCGGGAACCCACATCGTCCAGACGCCCATGACGTGCGTGGCGCCGCAGGCGAGGATGAAGGCGCTGAAGAGCACGGCGATGCGCCGGGGAACGAGGTCCGGCCGGCGCAAGGTCAGCGCGATCAGGACCATCGGAATCGACATGTAGCTCAGCGCGATGGCGGCGTCGGCGACGACATGCGTCCAGAACAGCTTCGGATCCCAGAGAAGGCAGTATCCGTGCGGCTGGAATCCCTCGCGTGCGAAGAACTCATACACCCAGTTCAAGGCGAGCCCCTATGGCTACGAGGCCGGACAATGCGACCTGCGGACCAGAAAGCACCTAGGCGCGAAAGAATGGTTACGCGGCGGGCGGGGGCGGATATTGGGAAGCGGCGGCGGTCAGCCGGCGGCGGACTGCGTCCTCGCGGGCGCCGCGTCGTCTGCGGACGGGTCCGCCGCGCCGTCGAGCCAGCGGTCCACCGTATGCCTGAGCAGGTCGCCGAGGATCGGCTTGCCCAGATGATCGTCCATGCCGCTCTCGATGCACCGCTTCCGGTCGCCCTCGAAGGCGTGGGCGGTGAGGCCGACGATCGGCGTCCGGCCGGCGCCGCATTCGGCCTCGAACGCGCGGATGCGCCGCGTCGCCTCGAGGCCGTCCATGACCGGCATCGAGATGTCCATCAGGACAAGGCGCGGGCGCCGCGCGACGAAGGCGTCGAAGGCCTCGGCGCCGTTGGCGGCAGTGGCGAAGCTGTGGCCCATGCGCCCCAGCATCTCCTCCGCGACGAGGCGGTTAACGTCGTTGTCGTCCACCACGAGCACGTCGGGGCGCCCGGTTCCGTCCTGCCGGTCCGCGGCCCAGCTCGGCGCCGTTGCGGCCGCCGGACCCGCGCCTGCGCAGGCCCCGGGCCCGGCGCCGACCTCGGCCCGGTCCTGCGGCGCGCGCCGGTCGCCCGCGAGAACCTGCATGATCGCGTCGAGCAGGCCGGGGGCCAGCGTCGGCTTCGCGAGCGACGCGTCCGCTAGGGCGAGCCCGTCGGCGTCCGTCAAGCCGCCCTCCAGCGAACTGAGCAGGATGACGCGCGTCGCCGCGATCGCCTCCTCAGCGCGGATTGCGCGCAGGACCTCGTCGCCCGACATGCCCGGCATGTGGTGATCCAGGATGACGAGGTCGTAGGGTTCGCCCTGCGCCGCGGCGCGCCGCAGCATCTCCACGCCCTCCGGGCCCGAGGCCGCCGCCGCCTCGTTGAAGCGCCATGCGCCGAGCTGCTCCCGCAGGATCAGCCGGTTGGTCTGATTGTCGTCGATCACCAGCACGCGCGCTCCGGCGACCTCCTCCGACGGGGCGCTGCGGGTTTCGGCGCCGGCATGGACGGGCAACTCGACCGAAAGCCAGAACGTCGAGCCCTTCCCCGGCGTCGACTGCGCCCCGACCGCGCCGCCCATCAACTCCGCGAGGCCCTTGCAGATCGCGAGGCCGAGGCCGGTGCCCTCCTGCTTGCGCGTGTGGCCGCCGTCGGCTTGGGTGAACTTGTCGAAGAGACGGTCGATGTCCTCGCTGCGCACGCCGATGCCGCTGTCGCGCACCTCCACCCGCAGCACGACGGAGGCGCCGTCCGCGGCGGGCGTCGTCGTCACGTCGAGCTCGACCTGCCCGGCGTCGGTGAACTTCACCGCGTTGCTGAGGAAGTTGACGATGATCTGCCGGAGCCGCGCGAAGTCCCCCACCAGCTGCTCCGGCGCGTCCGGCGCGATCCTGACCACGAATTCGAGGTTCTTCGCGTTCGCGGCCTTGGCCACCAGCGCCGCCGGCTCGCTCGCCAGCCGCGACAGCCTGAAGGGCTGGGGCGACAGCTTAAGCTGCCCGGCGTCGATCTTGGAGAAGTCGAGGATCTCGTTGATCAGTCCGAGCAGCGCGTGGGCGGAGGAGTTGATGATGTCGATGAAGGTGCGCTGGCGCGCGTCCAGCCGGGTGCCGGCCATCAGCTCGGCCATGCCGATGACGCCGTTCATCGGCGTGCGGATCTCGTGGCTCATCGTGGCGAGGAAATCGCTCTTGGCGGCCTCCGCGGCGCGGGCCCGCCGGTTCTCCGCGCGCAGCGCCGCATTGTCGGCGGCGAGACGGCGGGCGAGGGGAGCGTACACCGTCACATAGGAGAAGAAGGCCCCGATCAGCGACGTCGCCAGGATCACGCCCGAAAGCATGATCGGGACCGATTCCCCGTCATAGGCCTCGGCTTGCAGGAGTTCGGAGACCTTCGATATCTGGCCGGCGGCGCTCTCGTTCATGGTCCTGGTGAAATGGGTTATCGCGACGAGTTCGGGGACCGTCGTGCCGCCGCGGCCCACCACCACCGGCGCGGCGGTCGCGATGAGCTCGCCGACCACGGCTTCCAGCGAAGGGCCCGCTCCGGGGTCCGCATTCTCCTGTTCTTCCCAGATCACCGACAGCGACGCCGGCATGCTGTCGCCGTAGAGGCCGAGCACGCGCGCCGCCTCGACCGGGTCGACGCGGAACTGTTCCTCGATTTCCACCACCATCGATTCCGAGAGTGCGTCGCCGCCTTCGCCGATCACGGCGCCGTCAGGGTCGCTGGCGCGGATTGCGCTGTAGAGCAGGAGCACGTCGATCAGGGCCTCGCGCGCTTCGCGACGGTCAGGGCCTGAGCGGAACGCCGACCGCAGAAGCTCCACCTCGAGCGTCCGCAGGGCGCGCCCGAGCTGTCCGAAGGTGACGATGTACCGGACCTGAACGGAATGCCGGTCGAAGTAGACGATCGAGGCGGCTGTCGACAGGAGCACGGGCAACAGGGTCATCGCCAGTGCGGCCATGAACCTTCGGCCGAGCACGCGCCGGAACGGGCGCTCCGCCGATTCGCTCTGGTCCTGCTGCTGCGTCATCTGCTCCCGCTTCCGTCTCACGCCCGACTCTGCGCATCCGCGGGGAGGAACGCTTGCGGCGCGATCGTAACGGGCAGAGTCTTAACGGTTGCTGTCGGGCGGGCGCGGCGGCTTGAGTCGTGCGGCTGCGCGGGGCTCTGTCGGGAACGCCGCAAGGGCGAAGTTCGGGCCTCGGCCTGATCGGCGAAGGCGGCGCCGGGGGACCGCCTGCGCAACTCACTCACTGACGCGACGCGCTACGCTCGCCACCACCTGCGGCCGTCCCCCGGCCCCTGTCGTTCTCTCACGGGGCCGGGGGCGCGGCAGTGTCGCCCGTCACACCTGCGCGCGACGGGCCCCTTTTCGTCAGCCGTAGACGAGGTTCGGCAGCCAGGTGATGAGCTGCGGGAACACCATGCACATCACCAGACCGAACACCTGGATCGCGAGGAACGGCAGCGCCGAGGCGAAGATGCGCATCATCGGGATCTCGGGCGGCGCGACCCCGCGGAGGTAGAAGAGCGCGTAGCCGAAGGGCGGCGACAGGAAGCTCATCTGCATGTTCACGAGGTAGAGCACGCCGAACCACAGCACGAGGTCGTTGGGATCGGTGAAGCCGAAGGCCTCCGGCCCGAAGGCGCGGATGATCGGCACGAAGATCGGCACCGCCAGCAGCAGGATGCCCACCCAGTCGAGGAACATCCCGAGGATGATCAGGATGACCTGCATCAGGATCAGCACGCCCCAGGGCCCAAGGCCCGTCGCCGCCACGGCCTCCTGCACGAACTGCTGGCCGCCCTCCAGCACGTAGAGGCCGACGAAGATCGTCGCGCCGAACATGATCCAGATGACCATGGCCGAGGCCTTCAACGTGGTGAGGCACGCCTCGCGGATCGTCGGCCAGTCGAGCCGGCGATGGATCGCCGCGACGATGAACGCGCCGAAAGTGCCGATGCCGGCGGCCTCGACGGGCGTCGCGACGCCGGTGAAGATCACGCCGAGCACCACCACGATCAGCACCAGCGGCGCCGCCATGTTGCCGATCAGGGCGAGCTTCTCCTGGGTCGAGACGCGCTCCTCCTCCGGGATCGGCGGGCCGTAGCCCTCGAAGGCGTAGCTCATCACGGTGACGTAGACGATGTAGATGCCCGACAGCATCAGGCCGGGGATGACGGCGCCGATGAAGAGCTCGCCCACCGACTGCTCGGCCACCACCGCGTAGATGATCGCCAGGATCGAGGGCGGAATCAGGATGCCCAGCGTGCCGCCGGCCATGATCGCGCCCATGGCGATCTCGGGGTTGTAGTCGCGCTTCAGCATCGCCGGCAGGGCGATGATGCCCATGGTGACGACCGCCGCGCCGATCACGCCGACCATGGCGGCGAGGATCGTCGAGGCGATGATCGTCGCCGCCGCAAGCCCGCCCTTCACGCCGCCGAGCAGCTTGTAGATGACGTCGAACATCTCGTTGATGATGCCCGCCCGCTCCAGCATCGCCGCCATGAAGATGAAGAGCGGAATGGCGGAGAGCTGATAGTTGGTCATCAGCGGGAAGATGCGGCTCGGCACGATGTTGAGCGTCTGCGCGTCGCCGAGGATGAACAGGAACACGCAGGCGAGGCCGCCCGTCACGAAGGCCAGCGGCAGGCCGGCCATCAGCACGATGATGAGGCTGCCGAACATCAGCAGCGTCAGCCAGTCGATGGGGATGTCGAGACCCATGGCTCAGGCCCTCCCGCGGCTGGCGTCGCCCACGGCGGCGATGTCGCCGGCGAGCTTGGAGACGCCCTGGAGCAGCAGCAGCAGCCCGCCCAGCGCGATGGCCCACTTGAACGGCCAGTAGGCGATCTGCCACTCTGAGAAGCTAAGTTCGTTGATCTGCGTCGCGTCCATCGCGAAGATCCAGCCCGTGACGAGGATCGTGCCGGCGAAAATGAAGAAGAAGATGCTGGTGAAGAGGTCGACCAGGGCTTTCCGCATCGGCGACCAGTTGGCGTAGAAGATGTCCACCTTGACGTGCGCGTCGGTCAGCATCGCGTAGGCGCCGGCGATGAGGTACTGCATGCCCAACATGAGATACATGCCCTCATGGGCCCAGTTGGTCGGCGAGTTGAAGACATAACGGGCGATGACCTCGTAATAGTAGACGATGACGGCGATGACCGCCCAGTAGCTGACGAACTCGCCGGTGAAGAAGCTCAGGCGGTCGATGGCCCCGCGCCAGCCCTCGCCGATGTGGGCGGCGTCGTCCTTGGCCTCGGCTGTCTCGGTATGCGGCTCCTCGGGGCCGTCGTCGGCGCGCGCCTGCGCCGCCCGCACGAGCCAGGGCAGCGCGACCGCGTCGAACGCCATGAGCGCGAGGCTGACGCAGAGCGTGCCGAAGGCGACGTTGGTCCAGAAGGCGCGCGTCTCCGACGCCGCCGCCAGGGCGGGGCGGGCCTCGGTGAGCGAGGCCTCGGCCTCCGCCAGCCGTTCACGGGCGGTGGCTACGGTCTCGCGCTCGCGCGAGAGCGCGCGTTCGGCGCGGGTCTGCGCGAAACTGTCCGGCTCCGCGGCCGCGAGCGCGGCCTCCAGTTCGGCCAGCCGCGCGTCGGCGCCGTCGACGCGGGGCCTCTGCCGTTCGATGCTCTGCTCGGCGACCCGCACGACGTTGGCCGCGTCCGACTGCACGCCGCGCGCCTCGCGCCCCTCCGCGTTCGCCCACAGCATCCCGATCACGAGGGGCACGAAGACCAGCCCCCACAGGTTGCGCAGGTAGAAGCGGTGCAGGCCGAACAGCCCGCCCGTGACGAGGATGAAGTACGCGATCGCCGACGAGTATCCGGCGACCCGCCCGCGCCGCGCCATCGCCATCGCGATCAGCGGAAACAGGATCAGCGTCGCCCAGTATACCCAGTGCGGCATCTCGAAACTGATGCTTGGCATGAACGCCTTCCAGCATGGGGAATGTCATGGCCGCGGCTGCGCCGCCGCCTGTCAGGAACCGAAGACGGCCCCGGCGCGTCGCCGGGGCCGTTTCGGGGCGACGCGCCAAGGGCGCGTCGGGTCAGAGATCGAGCGACTGGCCGGCCAGCAGCGCGTCGTCGATGTAGCCCAGCGAGCCGGACTTCATGTAGTCGAGGTGGATCTTGAAGACGCGCTTGGAGGCGTCGTCGCGGTTGGCGTACTTGAACCAGATCGGCACGGCGACCTCGGTCATGATCTCGACGTCGTCCTGGCTGAGGCGCGTGACCTCGGTGCCGTCGGCCTCGAACTTGACCCAGGACTCCTGATCCGCCTTCTGGATCGCGGCGTGGTGGTGGATGGAGTAGCTCTGCGTCTCCATCTCCACGAACTGCTTCATCTGCGGGCTCAGCGCGTCCCAGGCGGCCTGGCCGACGGTGAGGTCCATGAGGTCGACCGGCTGGTAGACCGACATGAAGCCCGCCGGGCCCATCGAGATGTACTTCGTGACCTGGCTGAAGCCGAGCGCGTAGTTCACCGCCGGGCCCACGTAGTCGGCCACGTCGATGGTGCCCTTCTCCAGCGCCGGGAAGATCTCCGAGCCGGGCAGCAGGGTCGTCTCGGCGCCGATCTCGGAGAACAGCTCGGCCACCATGCCGCCGGGCACGCGCATCTTGCGGCCGGCGAAGTCGTCGATCGAGCGGATCGGCACCTTCGAGTGGATGATGTTCGGGCCGTGGTGGATCGGGCCGACGAAGTGCATGCCCTGCGCGGCGTAGAGCTCGCGGGCGATGTCGAGGCCGCCGAGGCCGTAGTAGAACACGTCGAACTCGTGCGGATTGCGCAGGCCGAGCGGGTAGGAGGTGAGGAACACCGCCGCCGGGATGATGCCCTGCGCATAGATCGTGAACGGGTTCACGGCCTCGAGCACGCCGTTCTTGACGGCGTCGTAGAGCTGGAAATCGCCCACGACGTCGTTGGCGCCGAAGGGCGTGAAGGCCAGCTCGCCGCCGGTCTTCTCCTGAATGCTCGCGCACCAGTCCTTGAAGATCTGCAGGCCGGCGCCGCCGGGCCAGGAGGTCTGCACGCGCCAGGTCGTCGTCTGGCCCTGCGCCGTGGCGATGGCGGGCGCGGCGAGCGCGGCGCCGGCGCCGAGCGCGCCGGCGCGCAGGAAGTGTCGGCGGTTCGTGAAATCGGTCATCTGGATAGCCTCCCGTTGGATCGCGACGCAGCGGGGCCGCGACGGGGCCGCTTGACGGGCCCGCATCGCTTTGCCTAGCGCGCCATCCGCCCGAGAGCAATGATGTCGCAGCCGCGATATGGTTTCCTTGTCGATTGTTGCGGCGCAGCATGTCGCCCGCGCGCGCCGCCGGGCCGCAGGCCGCCGTGGCGATTGACGTCGGCGCGCCGGCGGGTGAAAGCCGGCCCCATGTCCAGCGCCATTTCCCCTTGCGCCGTCGTCGTCGGCGCCGGCCCGGCCGGCCTCGCCGCGGCGGAGGCGCTGGCTGCGGGCGGCGTGCGCGTGACGGTGCTGGAGCGGATGCCGAGCGCGGCCCGCAAGTTCCTCATGGCCGGGCGGGGCGGTCTGAACCTGACCCACGCCGAACCCGCTCCGGCCTTCCGCGCCCGTTACGGCGCGGCGGCCGGGCCGCTGGCCGCCGCGCTCGACGCCTTTCCGCCCGAAGCGCTGCGCGCGTGGGCCGACGGTCTCGGCGCGGAGACCTTCGTCGGCTCGTCAGGGCGCGTCTTTCCCCGCGCGATGAAGGCCTCGCCGCTCCTGCGCGCGTGGCTGCGGCGGCTTGAGGGGCTGGGCGTGCGGCTGCTGACGCGGACGCGCTGGACCGGCTTCGTCGAGGGCGGCGTGAGCGTGGAGAACGCGGGGCCCGTCGAGGCGCAGGCCGTCGTGCTGGCCTGCGGCGGCGCCAGCTGGCCCCGGCTCGGCTCGGACGGACGCTGGACCGCAGCCATGACGCCGGGGTCGGTCGCGCCGCTGGTCCCGGCCAATTGCGGTTTCGCGGTCGACTGGCCGGAGGGTTTCGCCGCGCGCTGGGCCGGCGCGCCGCTCAAGGGCGCCGCCTTCTCCCAAGGCGGGGCGAGCCTGCGCGGCGAGGCGACGGTGACGGCGCAGGGCATTGAGGGCGGCGCGATCTACGCCCTTTCGGCCGCGCTGCGCGAGAGCGTT
>CAYGUQ010000096.1:0-10774 GCA_964352995.1 uncultured Rhodobacterales bacterium | reverse complement strand
TGCGCAGACGGTTCAAAATTAGTCCGCGCGGCGGCTTCGGCCAGCGCCCGCGGCCGCCGGTCACCCGCCGCGGGCGGCGTCCATGAAGCGGCGGCAGCGTTCCGCATCCCACTGGAGCAGATCGTCGGCCGCCGCGCCGCGGCGCATCAGGGCGGAACTGACGATCACGCCGTCCGCGGCGTCGAGCGCGGCGCGCACGTCGCCCGCGTCGACGCCGCCGCCGATCAGGATCGGCTTCGCCACGCCCGCGGCCCGCACGGCGGCGACGCGCGAGAGCGTGTCGGCGAAGCTCCCTCCGGTGATCACGAGACCGTCCGCGCCGGTCTTCGCGGCCCAGCTCGCGGCGAAGGGCTGGCTTTCGCCCGAGAGCGGCGTCGCCGTGCGGTCATGGACGTCGGCGAGGATGGCGATGTCGCTCCGCCCCAGCGCGGCGCGATGCGCGACCGCCGCCGCGCCGAGCCCGTGGCGCGGCCCCTGCGCCGTCATCGCGCCGCCGACGAACACCTTCAGCCTCACGAAGTCGGCGCCCGCGGCGTGGGCGACCGAAAGCGCCGCGGCGGGGTCGTGCGCCTCGACGATGACGCCGAGGCCGATCGAGGGAACCTCCGCCCGGATCAGCCGCGCGAGCGCCGCGGTCATGGCGAGCGTGTCCGGCGCCGCGGGGCCTTCTGTGCGCGTCTGGTCCTGCAGCTTGAGCCAGGGCACGCCCGCTTCGGCGAAGAGGCGCGCGTTGGCGACCGCGTAGTCCTCGAACCACGCCATCGAGCGGCCCCGCGACAGCGCGAAATCGGGCAGGTGCAGCGCGGCGACGACCAGCGGGCCGCCCTCGAAGAGCTTCAGGGGCATGCAAGGCCCTCCGTCGCGCGCGTCCCGCCGGCGAGGGCGGCGCGCATGGCTGAGCGGTCGACCGGCAGGGCGCCGTCGGCGCCGAAGCGGGTCACGATGCGGCTGGCCGAGAGCACCCCGTAGCGGACGGCCTCGACGGGGTCCGCGGTCTCGACCAGCCCCGCGAGAAAGCCGCCGCAGAAGCCGTCTCCCGCGCCGGTGGGGTCCACCGCCTCGACGGCGCGCGCGGGGATCGCGACCGGGGCCGCCGCGCGCCTGTCCCACACGAGCGCGCCCTCGGGGCCGAGCTTCACGACCACGACGCCGGGGCAGCGCGCGGCGATCTCGGCCAGCGCGTCGCCGAGGGCGGCGCCCGGCGCCAGCGCCCGCAGCTCCACCTCGCTGGGCAGGAAGGCGTCGAGCCGCGCCAGCAGCGGCGCGATCTCGTCGAGCGGCGCCTCGGCGAGGCGCCAGCCGGGATCGGCGGTGACGACGCGGCCTTCGCCGCGGAACCGGTCGAGCATCGCCGCGACGACCTCCGGCTGGCTCGGCGCGATGTGCACGCCGCGGGCGTCGAGGAAGCGCTCGGGCGTCTGCGCCGCGGTGAGCGGATGCTCAAGCCGAAAGGCGGAGTAGCTGACCTCCCCCGGCGCCACGCGCGCGCGCAGCAGGGCGCGCCACGCCTCGATCTCGGCCGCGGCAAGGCGCCCCGAGGGAAAGCCGGCGGCGGCGAGGGCTTCGGGCGGGCTCGTCAGCCCCTCCTCGCGGCGGCCTTCGGCGTCGTAGATGAACCAGTTGCAGGCGCTGAGGCGCGCGTCGAGCCAGGCCACGCCGCCAAGGTCGACGCCGCCCGCCTCGAGCCGGGCGACGACGTCGGCGGGATAGGACGCCACGGCGCAGCTCACGAGGCCGACGCGCTCGCGCCACATCAGCGCGCCGACGGCGGAGTAGGCGCCGTTGCCGCCCGCCTGCGCCAGCGCCACCTCGCCCTCGGCCGTGATCACGTTGTCGACGGTGAGCCCGCCGACGGTGACGAGCTCGGGCCCCAACTCAGCCGCCGAGCCGCGGCGCGCCGAGGCCGAGCGCGTCCCGCGCCATGGCGACATGATAGCCGAAGAGGTGCAGCGGCACGCTGTAGACGATGGGAGCGAGCGAGGGCGGGACGTCGGGCAGGCGCCACGCCACGTCGGCGACGCCGGCGATCTCCGTCTCGTTCTCCGGCACGAGCGCGACGCAGAAACCGTCGCAGCCCCGGCTCATGATCGCCGTCTCCAGCGCCCGCCCGTGGCTCGCGGCGTCGGGCGCCACGAGGAACAACGGGTCGCCCGCCTTCTGCGTGCGGTAGTGGTGATACTCCTCCAGCGGGAAGGCGACGGCGTGGATCGGCGCGAGCTCCTTGAGCTTGGCCGCGCCGAAGGCCGCGGGCGCGAAATGGGGCCCTGCGCCGGCCATCAGCACCAGCTCCGCCCGCGCGAGGCGCTCGCCCATCTCCCGCGCCGGCTCGTAGAACGCCTGCGCCGTCGCGTCGACGAGGTCGGGCAGCGTCGCGAGGTCGGCGCTCAGCGCCGCGGCGCCGGCCGCGTCGCCCTTCGCGCCGGCCACGGCCGCGGTCAGCGCCAGCTTCAGCGCCATCGCTGCGGTGCTCGACTGCGTCGGCCAGCCGCCGCGCGTCGCGCGGATGTGGAGCGCGCCCGGAAACCGCGACATGAGCGGAGAGCCGAGCGTGTTGGACATGCCGACGACATAGGCGCCGCGCGCGGCGGCGCCGCCGAGACCCTCGATCACCGGCTCGGTCCTGCCGCTGGAGCTGAGGCCGATCACGACGGTCGCCTCGTCGACCACGTCGAGCCCGTAATGCGCGAAGTCGAACGCCTCGCACGGCTCGCAGACGGCGCCGAGAGCGCGCTCCATCGTGTGCCGCACGCCGTGGCCGGAGATCCACGAATCGCCGCAGCCGACCATGGCGACGCGCCTGATCGCGCGCCCGGCGAGGTCGCGCCCGATGGCGGCGAGCGGCGCGACGTTGGCGGCCAGCGTCTCCCGGATCGCGGCGCCCTGGGCCATCATCTCCTGATTGGTGAGCGCCACGCGGCGGAAGCGCTCGGGGTCTCCGGGCGCGTCGGACGACGACTCGCGGACGATCGCCTTAAGCCGCTCTTCGATGTTCATCCCGCGCTCCGTGAAAACCTGCGATGGCTGCGAACGCCGCGCGGCGTTTCTGGTCTGCGCGGCTCGCTTGCGATAATTGTCATTGACGAAGAAAACGCAAGCCGGCAACGGAGTCCCATGGCCATCATCGACGCAGCGCCGGCGGCGCCCCTCAACCATCGCCACGAGCGCATCCTGGAGATGCTGGGCCGCGAGCGCGTCGTCGAGGTGGCGCAGCTGTCGGGCGCGCTCGGCGTCTCGGCGGTGACGATCCGGTCGGACCTCGACGCGCTGGAGCGCCGCCAGCTGCTGCGGCGGATACGCGGCGGCGCGATGGCGGTGCAGCCCGCGCGCTTCCAGCGCCCGCTCGACATGCCGAGCCAGAGCTTCGCGGCGGAGAAGGAGCGGATCGGCGCGATGGCGGCGCGGATGGTGCGCAACGGCGAGACGGTGATCCTCGACGCCGGCACCACGGCGCTGGCGATGGCGCTGGCGCTGCCGGAGGACCTGCGCGACATCCTCGTCGTGACCAGCAGCCTCGACGTCGCCGTCGCGCTGCACGGCCACCCGGGCGCCAGCGTGATGGTCACCGGCGGAATGCTGAAGAAGACGGGCCGCAACACCCGGTCGCACTCGCTGGTGCCGCCCTTCGGCGCGCTTCTGCTGGAGCACATCAACGCCGACTGCGCCTATCTCTGCTGCGCCGGGATCGACGCCGCGCGGGGCTTCACCAACGCCCAGTTCGAGGAGGTGGAGATCAAGCGCGCCATGCTCCGCTCGGCGCGGCGGGCGGTGATGCTGGGCGACCACGGCAAGATCGGCCATGTCGCCGGCGCGCGAATCGCCGCGCTGGAGGAGGTCTCGACGCTGATCACCGACCGCGACGCCGCCCCCGCCGACGTGCAGGCGCTGGAGGGCGGCGGCCTGCAGGTGCTGCTCGCCTAGTTGACGCGGCGCCGCTTTCCGCGGCGCTGGCGGCGCTGATTTGCGCAGGGCGCGGCGCGCGCGGGAAAGCCGGCAGATTCTTCTTGCGAAAATTTGTGATGAGTCACTTCATGAAAGCGTCAATGATCAAGGCGCGGCGCCGAAGGCGGGTCCGCCCGCGCGCCACGACAGGGAGACGAAGCATGAAGCTGACCCGGAGAACGGTCGTTGGCGGCATCGCCGCCGCAGCGACGGTCGCGGCCCCCGCGGTGCTGCGCGCCCAGACGCGCGAGCTCGTCATGGTGGGCTACGGCAACGAACAGGACGCGCCGCTCATGCGCGCCGGCGAGGAGCTCGGGCGTCGCCACCCCGGCGTGTCGCTGCGCGTGATCGGCGGTCTCTCCGCCGAGGCGCTGGCGCAGATCAAGGCGGCGCGGGGCGACTCGCCCTACGACCTCGCGGTCATGGGCTCGCCGGCGATCATCAACGCGCTCGCCGAGGATGTCCTGGAGCCGCTCGACTACGGCATGATCCCCAATTCGGCGACGATCGACCCGCGCTTCATGCCCTACGGCTACGACGTGGGCTGCCCGGTGGTCTTCGAGGGCATCGGCGTCGCCTACAGCCGCGACGCGGTGGCCGAGCCGCCGACGACCTGGGCCGATCTCTGGAAGCCGGAGTTCGCGGGCCGCGTCGGCATGTGCCGCCCGCAGTCCAACCTCGGCCTCGGCGTCCTCGCGGCCACCAACCAGGCCTTCGGCAGGCCGCAGGACGACATGGCCTTCGCGCTGGAGAAGTGGAAGGAGCTCGACCCGCTGGTCGGCCGCAGCCCGCCGCTCCTGCAGCAGATGATCGAGCGCGGCGAGGTCGACCTCGCGCCGCTCTGGCACGTCAACAGCGCGCTCGCGGCGGCGGCGGGGCTGCCCATCGGCTACGTGAAGATCGCCGGGCCGGGGCCGCTCATGCTGCCGACCAACATCGTGCACTTCGTCAACACCGCCGACGGGGTGCGCGAGCTGGTCCACGAGTTCGCCGACATCCTGCTCCAGCCGGAGATCCAGCAGCTCGCCGGCAGCGCGCCGATCTACTTCGGCACGGTGGTCAAGGGGATCGAGACGCCCGAGGAGGCGAAGCCCTACGTGCCCTCGACCCCGGCGGAGCTCGACGGCACCACGTCGCTGGACTGGCCGGCCATCGCGCCCCTGCGGGGCCAGACCGTCGAGACCTTCGACCGCATGTTCGCGGCATGACGCGGGCCCGATCGGGCCCTGACGCGGAGACGGCTTCGGCGTCGGTGCTGCGCATCGACGCCGTTTCCAAGAGCTTCGGCGCCTTCAGGGTGCTTGAGCGCTGCTCGCTCGACGTCGCGGAGGGCGAGATCCTGACGCTGCTCGGCCCGTCGGGCTGCGGCAAGACCACCCTGCTGCGCTGCGTGGCGGGCTTCTGGGCGCCCGACGACGGCGCGATCCTGATCGACGGGCGGGACATGGCGCGCGCCCCGGTCAACCGCCGGCCGGTGGGCGTGGTGTTCCAGAGCTATGCGCTGTTTCCCCATCTGAGCGTCGCGGCCAATGTCGGCTACGGCCTCAGGATGCGCGGCGCGCCCCGCGCCGAGATCGCGCGCCGCGTCGCCGACGCGCTGGAGACGGTGTCGCTCACCGGCTTCGAGGACCGCTTCCCGGCGCAGCTTTCCGGCGGGCAGCAGCAGCGCGTCGCCATCGCGCGGGTGCTGGTGCTGGAGCCGCGCGTCCTGCTGCTAGACGAGCCGTTCAACGCGCTCGACGCCAAGCTGCGCGGCGCGATGCAGGTGGAGCTGCGCCAGCTGATCAAACGGCTCGGGATCACGGCGATCTTCGTGACCCACGACCAGGAGGAGGCGCTGACGGTGAGCGACCGCATCGCGGTCATGCGCGCGGGGCGGATCGAGCAGGCCGCGCCGCCGGAGGAGATCTTCGATCGCCCGGCGAGCGCCTATGTCGCCGACTTCATCGGCTCCTCGAACTTCTGGCCGGCGCAGGCCGAGGGCGGTCGCGTCGCGCTGCCGGACGGGCAGGCCGTCGCGACGCCGCTCAGCGGGCCGGTCAAGGTGATGGCGCGGCCCCACAACCTGCGCCTCGACGCGGGCGAGGCCGGCCCCTGGCGCGGCGCGGTGCGCTTCCACCGCAGCGTGGGCCCCCTCGTCGAGTACCATGTCGACGCCGGCGCGGAGGCGCTGCTGCGCATCGTCGCCATGCGCGACGCGCGGGCGCGGCCGCTCGCCGACGACGCGCCGGTCACGCTGTCGGTGGCCGATCCGGCGCTCTGCTCGGTCTATCCGGCCTGATGGCGGACGTCGCGCCCCCGATCGCCGCGGAACGGATGCGGCTCGGCGAGCTGCTTGCGGACAGGCTCCTGTCCGGCCGCGGCGTCTGGCCGGCCGTGCCGGCCATCGTCGTGCTGATCGTCGTGGCGGTCGTCCCCTTCGTCATCCTGCTCTCGCTGGGCTTCTCCGACATCGAGGTGGCGCGCGGCGCGATCGTCTCGCAGACCTTCTCGTGGCGCCACATCGCGTCGGCCCTGGGCGACCCGCTCTACTGGATCACCTTCCAGCGCTCGCTGACGCTTGCGCTCACGACGATGGCGCTGTGCCTGCTGCTCGGCTATCCGGTCGCCTATCTCTTCCTCATCGGGGGGAAGTGGACCCGGCGGCTCATCCTCGTGCTGACCATCGCGCCGCTGCTCACCAGCGGCATCGTGCGGACCTATGCGTGGCTCGTCATCCTCGGCGGGCGCGGGGTGGTCAATTCGGCGCTGATCGAGATCGGCCTGATCGACCGGCCGCTGCGCATCATCAACACGCACTGGGCCGTGCTCATCGGCATGGTGCAGATCCACCTGCCCGTGATGATCCTGCCGCTGATCGCGGTGATGAGCCGGCACGACCGGCGGCTCGACGAGGCCTCCGCCAATCTCGGCGCCTCGCGGCTCGCCACGCTGCGCCATGTCGTCCTGCCGCTGAGCGCGCCGGGAGTGGGGACGGGCTGCGCGCTGGTCTTCACGATCAGCTACACCACCTTCGTCGTGCCGCAGCTGCTGGGCGGCGGCAACTACCTGAACGCCGCGACGATGATCTACGAGCAGGTCGTCTATTCGCTGGACTGGAGCAAGGGCTCGGTCACCGCGCTGATCCTGATGGCGACCTGCCTCATGGTGCTGGTCGTCATCGCGCTGCTCACCAACCGCGCGACGCGCTGGACGAAGGCGCGCGAGGCATGAGCTCCGGTCGGCTCGCGCGGCTGCTCGACGCGGCGGGGATCGGGCTGATCCTCGCGGTCGCGGGGTTCTCGCTCGTCCTGCTGGTCGCGCCGTCGCTGATCGTGCTGATCATCTCGTTCGACGTGCGGGCCTATGTGAGCTTTCCGCCGGCCGGCTTCACCTTCGACTGGTATCGCGCGGTGCTGGAGCAGGACGTGCTGCTTGAGGCGATGTTCACCAGCCTCAAGGTCGGCCTCGCCGTGACGACGCTCTGCATCGTGCTGGGGGTGCCGACGGCGCTGGCCTGCGCGCGCGGCCGATTCCCGGGGACGACGGCGCTCTCGATCTTCGTGCTCGCGCCGCACATGGCGCCGGGGATCGTGCTCGGCGTGGCCGTGCTCTTCGCGGGCGCGCTGGTCGGCGTAGGCCCCTCGATCTGGCTTCAGTCGATCTCCATCGCGGTCTTCGTGCTGGCCGTGATGGTGCGCACGGTGACGAGCCGCCTGCAACGGCTCGACCCCGCGCTGGAGGAGGCGGCGGCGAACCTCGGCGCGTCGCCGCTCCAGTCGCTGCTGACGGTGACCATGCCGCTGCTGCTGCCGGCGATCCTCGCCGGCGCGGTCTTCACCTTCGTGGAGGGCTTCGACAACCTGTCGGTGGCCATCTTCACCCACGGCTTCGACAACCGGCCGCTTCCCGTGGAGCTGCTGTCGCTCGTCCAGCACACCAGCTCGCCTTTGGTCGCGGCGGTGTCGGGGGTGCAGATCGTCCTTGCGATCCTCGCGCTGGCGGCGGTCTCGGCGAGCATCGGGCTCGACAGGGTGAACGACTGAGGCCCGAAGGCGGCCTTAGGCCGCCGTCGACCAGGCGCCGGCGCGGGCGGCGGTCGCGGCGAAGTCCGCGAAGTCGCGGGGCGGGCGGCCGAGGGCGCGCTCGACGCCGTCGGCGACCCAGGCGTTGCGGCCGTCGAGGGTCTCGCGCGCGATGGCCGCGATCAGGTCGGCGGTCTCTGCGCCGGCGCTCTGCGCGAGCGCGGCGCGGAACGCCTCGAACGAGAGCGACAGGCGCCGCACGTCGCGGCCCGAGGCGCGCGACAGCTCCGCCGCCATCTCGTCGAAGCTCATCAGGCGCGGCCCGGTGACCTCGAAGAGCTCGCCCGCGAAGCGCTCCTCGGTCAGCGCGGCGACGGCGACGTCGGCGATGTCGTCGACGTCGACGATGGGCTCGCGCACGTCGCCGCCGGGCATCGGCAGCGCGCCGGCCATGACGGGGTCGCGCAGCTGGCCTTCGGAGAAGTTCTGCGCGAACCACGCGGCGCGCACGATCACGGCGTCGACGCCCGAGCCCCGGACGACGTCCTCGGCCATCTGCGCATGGCGCTCGCCCCTGCCCGAGAGAAGCACGAGGCGCTCGACGCCGGCGGCGCGGGCGACGGCGCAGACCTGCTCGATCTTCGCCAGCGCGCCGGGAACGGCGACGTCGGGATGGAAGGCGACATAGGCCGCCGAGGCGCCGTCGAGCGCGGCGGGCCATGTCGCGGGCCTGTCCCAGTCGAACGGGATCGCGGCGCGGCGGGACAGGCGGCGCAGCGGGTGGCCTGCGGCCTCCAGCCGGGCGGCGACGCGCGAGCCGGTCTTGCCGGTCGCGCCGATGACGGCGATGGGGCGGGTCGGATGCATGGGGCGTCTCCCTTTTCCTGAAGCGACGCCGCATCGATAGGCGACGGCCCCGGCGCGGGTATCGACCGGAAGCGCCAGCGTCTTGACCGATCCCGCCAACGAAGGCTCGCGCTCAGCCCGGCGCGCCGCCGCGTCGGCAACCCGCCGGCGTCTCGCCGGTCCAGCGCCGGAACGCGCGGGTGAAGGCGCTCTGCTCGGCGAAGCCGGTCAGGAACGCGATCTCCGCGATCGGGTAGTCCGTGCCTCTGAGCAGACGGCGGGCGAGGTCGCAGCGGGCGGCGTCCACCATTTGCTGATAGGCGCAGCCGCGCTCTGAGAGCCGCCGCTGCAGCGTGCGCGGGCTCATGCCGAGCCGCCCTGCGGTCTGCGCGAGCGTCGGCGCGCCCTCGCTGAGCGCCTGGCCGATCTGGATGCGCACGCGGCGCTCAAGGCCGCTCTCATCGGCGAGCCCGGCGACCGCCTGCGCCAGATGCGTGTCGAAGAAGGCCTCCAGCCCGGCGTCGCCAAGCCGGTTCGGCGTCAGCAGCGTCGCCTCGGAGACCTCCATGGCGTCGCGGTCGGCGTCGAAGCGCACCTTGCATCCGAAATACGCCTCATGCGCCGAGAGGTCGGGCGGCGGCGGGTGGCGGAAGCTGACGGCGAGCGGCGCGAAGGGGCGGCTTGAGACCTCCCGGCTGATCGCCGCGATCGCCGCCATGGTCTGCTCGTTGGAGAGGTGCAGCCCCCGCCGCCACGGCCCGTCGCGGTGCAGGATCAGGACGGCCGACCCGTCTTCGAAGGCGAGTTCGTGGCGGGTGACGCTGGTGAGGACGCGCCCGTAGCGCTCGGCGCGATGGTAGGAGCCGCGCAGGTCCGTCGCGGATTTCCAGGCGAGGCCGAAGGCGCCGTAATCGTCGCAGCGCATCGAGCCGCCCACGCGCAGCGGCAGCCGCCATGGCTCGGCGTCCTGCGCGACGGCCCGCTCGCACAGGTCGTAATACGCCGCGTCGTCGACCATCAGGGCGGGGTCGACCGCCGCGTCGGGGTCGACGCCGACCGAGCCGAGCAAGGCCCGGCGCCGCGCCGGGGCGTTCTCGGCGGCGGCGACGACCTTGTGCGCGAAGAGCGAAGAGACCTGTCCCATGCCCGCAGACTAGCCGATTCTTCGCCGCAGGCGCGGCGGCCGGGCTGCGCGAAAGGCCCGTGCGCGGGGGGCTGCATCACCACGGCGTGAGCGTGCGGGGCGGGACTTGCGCGCGTCGGGGCGCCGATCTACCTAACGATCGTTCAGAAATATACCGAACGATAGGTCGGAGATTGACGCCATGCCCCGCATCCCCACGCCCGCCTCCATCGCCGAAGCGCCCGAAGCGGCGCGGCCCCTTCTCGAAACTGTCCGCAGGCAGCTCGGCTCGACGCCGAACCTGTTCCGCATCACGGCCAACAGCCCGGCTGCGCTGGAGGGCTATCTCGGCCTGAGCGGCGCCCTCGCGAAGGGCCGGCTCGACGCGGCGACGCGCGAGCGGATCGCCCTCGCCATCGCCGCAGTCAACGGCTGCGCCTATTGCGACGCCGCGCACAGCTTCATCGCCGAGAAGGTCGCGAAGCTCGACCGCGACGAGATCGCGGCCAATCGCGCCGGTCGCTCCGGCGACCCGCGGGCCGACGCCGCCGTCCGCTTCGCCGTGCGCGTCGCCGAGGCCCGCGGCCATGTCGCCGACGCCGACTTCGCGGCGGTGAGGGCGGCCGGCCACGCCGACGAGGAGATCGTCGAGATCGTCGGCCATGTCGCGCTCAACACGCTGACGAACTACCTCAACGAGGTGCTCGGCACAGTCGTGGACTTTCCCCGCCCGGCCGCGACGGCGGCGTGAGACGGCGCGCCGGCGTCTTGCGGGACGCCGGCGCCCGAGGGAGTGCCCCGTCCGCGCGCCCTGGGGGGCGGGGATCACGCCGCGCCCACGGGGCTGGGCCCTGCACGCCCC